>NZ_JAKMAY010000124.1:8041-15558 GCF_022015835.1 Streptomyces sp. ICN903
CGTGGGCGGGATCGAGGAGCAGGCGTACCCCCGTACGTTCCACACCGCGACGGTCGTCGGGGGCACGGGCGAACACGTCATCCTGTGCCACGCCCACCACCCCTGGATCGCGTTCGCCCGGGAGCGCCGCGACCGGTACAGGGAGGAGTTCCTCGAACCGCCACCGTGGGCCCGTGCCTTCACCGACCTGGGGTTCGCGGTGCTTGACCACGCGCAGCTCACTCTGCCGCTCTCTGACGTCGACACCTCGGTCCTGGACCAGGGCCAGTGGCGGGAAGTCCGCTTCTACGGCATCTCGACACTGGGCGGAGTGCTCTTCAACGCCTGGGACTGACGTCCCGTGCAGGGCTCCGTCCCCGGCGGGGCGCATCCGGCGGCCCCTTCCGGGGCGGGGCGCACCCGCCGGGGAGACCGGGGCCGTGCGTGGGTCCGGCCCACGTTCCGCGATCCGTGGCACCGGGGCACCGGTCAGGCGTCGTGCGGCGCCTCCTTCCGGGGACCGGGTTCGGGCGCGAGGACGGCGCGAAGGCGGCCTATGCCCTCCCGCCACTGCGGGCCACTGGTCGTCTCGTCCCAGAGTTCGGCGAGCTCGGACTCCCCGGCGACCACCCGGTCGAGCGCTTCGACGGCGAGCGGCCGAAGGTCGTCGGAGAAAGCGGGAAGGGGCTCCTTGGGCCCGTAGCCCGTGCCGACCGGCTCACCGCCCGGGCACTGCGCCGCGACGAGCGCGGCGGCCGCGACGGCCTCCTCGCCCTCCGAGCCGTCGAGGTAGTCGCGGGCCCGGGCGGCGCGGCCGAGCGTCGCGCGCACGAGGCTCTCGCGTTCCTCCGGGGCCGTCCCGTCCAGGGTGCCGGCGAAGTCCGCGGCCATGTCGTTCTCGAAGGGGCCGAGGTCCCAGGTTCCCACGGTGATCTCCTCACGTTGGCGTGCGGCGATCATCGCAGCGGCCACTGACAGCGGCCGTCAGGAGGAAGGCGGGACGCGCTTTCCGGGGGAGGGCGGAGCCGGTGCGGCCGGACATCCGGCGCCCGAGCGCTCCGGCCCGGTCGGCACGGCTTTCGACGACGCCCGGGTCCCAGGGCAGGGCCGGACCGGCGAGGACGGCGTCGCCGGTCTCGGCCGGTGCCGACGCCAACGGCCTTGCCGGGCCGGGAGTCACCGCGCGTGCGGCACCACTGGGCGGGTCACGGGGACCACGGCGAGGAGGTCGTCCGGCTCGTTGATGTCATCCGGGCCGGTGGTGAGGAGCGGCGGATTCCCGGCCACCGCCACGGAGGCGCCAGCCTTGCTCGGCCGTGTGGTCCTGGTCCGCGCGGAAGGCGTCCAGGCAGATGTCGGGAGCGGTGCGGGACGTCGCCGCGAACTCCGCCCGGGTGACGAACCGCCTGCGCTGCCGCCAGGGGGCCGGCCCGCCGGTCCCCTGGCCGTCGCGGGTGACGGCGAACGGCTGTCCGGCCTGGGCGGCGTCCATGAACTCCATGGATCCGGCGGGGGATTCGGGTTCGGTGATTTCGGGCTGTTCGTTCATACCGTTCACGGTCTTCCCGAGCGCGCCGGTCCTCCCGGGCGGGGCCGCCGCCCGGGAGGACCGGTCGGCTCAGCGCAGGTGGTCGAGGAAGGTGGCCCAGGCGGCCGGGCTGATGCCGAGGACGGGGCCGGTGGGGCGCTTGCTGTCGCGGACGGGGACTATGCCGGGGACGTCGTCGCCTACTTCGACGCAGTCCCCCTGGCCGCCGCTGTAGCTACTCGTGCGCCATATCGCTTCTACCGCGTCGAGTGATGTACGGGCCTCATGGCTCATGGCGTGTACTCCTTGGCGATGCGCTGGATCAGTGCGAGCGATTCCGTCGGAGGCAGCGCTGCCATACGTGCGTCATCGAACAGCGCACGGTAGGAGGCGACTTCGGGCTCCCGTTCCATCCAGATGTTGCCGGTCGGGGTCTCCGTCAGTACGAGGTCGAGCGATGCCACCTGGGGGAAGCTCAGCAGCAGGTACGGGCCGAACATACCCGAGTGGGCACCGCGCGAGAACGGCAGCACTTGGAGGGTGACGTTGGGCCGCTTCGCCATGGTGGTCAGGTGCTCCAACTGCGCGCGCATCACGGCAGGTCCCCCAACCTGCTGGTGGAGGACGCCTTCCGCGAGCACGGCCCAGAAATCCAGTGGTGACTCTCCAGTGAGCCGTTCCTGTCTGGCGAGCCGAACCTCCACGAACCTGTCGATCTCCTCGGGCGTCTGCCAGGTGCGTGAGGCGACCGTGACGGCCCTGCTGTACTCGGCGGTCTGGAGGAGACCCGGAACCAACTGCACCTGGTAGGTCCGGATGCTCTCGCAGATGGCTTCCAGTTCGATCTGGTCGCGGTACGTGTCACCGAGCATGGATTCGTACTGCCGCCACCAGCCTTCACGGCGGCGGCGGTTGGCCCTGCGGGCGAGAGCTTGGAGGCGCTCCTGCGCCTCTGGGTCCTCCACGCCGTACGCCTGCATCAGGGCGATCAGATCCGGCATGCGAACGGGCACGTGCCCGTTCTCGATGCGGCTGATCTTGCCCTTGGTGCAGTCGAGGACTTCGGCCGCGTCGGCGGTGGACAGCCCGGCGTTCTCGCGGAACCGGCGGAGATCGTCGCCGAGTTGGCGGCCCAGCACGGTGGACGGTTTGACGGATGGCATACGCACTGCCTACCAGAGCGCAGGGGGTGTTGGCCCGGTGATTACTCGAATGGGTGAATTATGGGCTGAATAATCCATTCAACGTTGCGTCGTTATCCGGGTCGCGCCACGCTTCTGGCTGTCGCAAGCACGAAGTCCCGCTCACTGCGGGGACTTGATTGACAGTGATCGCTCTCTGGGAGCTGCCATGGCCACACCGCATCACGTCACCTTCCGGCTGTCTCGCCGTCGTAGCAGCGTGCCCAGAGCGCGGGCACTGCTGGGGGCGGTGCTCGGGGAGTGGCGGGTCGGACAGGACGTGCTGGAGACGGCGGAGCTGGTGCTGTCGGAACTGGTCACCAACGCCGTGCGCGTACGGGTGCCGAACGACCGGCAGGTGGGGGTGAAGATCGCGCACTCGCAGGCGGACGGCCTGCTGCGGCTGGAGGTGAGCGACGCGGGGGACGGCTGGCCCAAGGTGCGCGACCCCGGCGAGGACGAGACCGGCGGACGCGGCCTGCTGCTCGTGGAGTCGCTGGCACACCGCTGGGGGGTGCGCAAGCGCGCGTGCGGGATCGGGAAGACGGTGTGGGCCGAGCTGAAGGCCCCGGATCTCGTGTCCGCGCCCGTCGAGAGGGAGATCGCGGCGGTGACGGTCCAGGCCGGGCAGCAGGTCAAACTCTGGGGGCTGTGGAAGACGATCCGCAACGTCAGGGGCGAGCGGTCGCCGCTGGGCGGACTCGCCATGGTGCTGGAGTTGGACGACGGCCCGGCGATGCGCGTGGACGCCGCCGAACCGCTGATCGTCAAGGACGGCGCTGTGTCCTCCCCGCCGGAGAGCGGGGAGGACACAGCGGAGTGATCACGCCTTGGCGGCGCGGCGGCCCCGGGTGGCGGCCGGGGGCCGCCAGGCGCGCAGGTCGTCGTCGGTCAGGCCGTGCTCGCCCTGCTTCTGCTGGCGGTAGCCGGCGAAGAAGTCCGCCGGGGAACCGCTGTAGGCCATGTCGAACTCGTTGTGCCACTGCTCCAGCCACGGCTGGAGCTCCAGCAGGCCCGCGAGGAACGGGGTGATCTCCTCGGTGGACAGCGCGGTGTTGGTGAAGTAGGTGGCCAGCGCCTGGGCCTGCTCGCGGTGGTCCCAGCCCGCCCAGCCGTACAGCTCGGGGGTGGCGGCGTTGGTCTGGGAGTAGGAGATGAACCGCTCCTTGGGCACGTCCAGCTTGCCGCGCGCCTTCCAGTAGGAGGGGCGCAGGAAGTCGGCCGAGGTGTACTTCGGCGGGACGGGGATGGAGTCGCGGATCTTGCGCTTGGCGGGCTCGTCGGGGGCGGCGTCCTCCTGGCGCTGGAGGTCCCACACGTGCTCCCAGTCGGCGCGCTTCTTCAGGCCGCTGGGCTTGTAGCGCAGGGCGGCCAGGAACGGCACATGCTCGCCGCTGATCAGCTCCGCCACCACTGTCGCCAGCTCCTTGCGGGGTGCGTAGAGCTTGGCGACGGCGGTGAAGTCCTCATCCTGGGAGAGGGCGTCGGTGAGGCGGGCCAGGGTGAGGAGGGTGGGCTGGCCGCTCTCGTCGAACCACAGCTCGCGGGCCTCCATCCGGTCCAGTAGCCAGGACCGCAGGGCCTTCTCCTGCATTGCGTCCCAGCCCTCACTCTCCCAGGGACGCTTGTAGTCAGGACGCTCGACCATCCCGATGGCGCGGGAGGACTCGATGGCCTCGATCCGCTTCCGCACGACGGCCTGGTAAGCGGCTGGCCAGCGGGCGGGAATCTCAGTTGTGGGACTAGCCCTATGATCCGCAAACCACCTGTCCGTGGCCTCACCCTGGGCGACCCGACGGGCCAAAACGATCTCAAAGGCGCGCTCCCCGAAGGTGATTTCGGGAATGCTCGGGTCATTGGGGTCCTCGGAGACTCGCAGATCCTCGTCATGCAGGCCGTAAAGAGTGTAGACCTGCCAGTCCAGTTCCTCCTGCAACGCGATCATCCGCGTCCGCGTGGCCTCCCACCGTGCCCGGGCCTCCCGCAGTACTCCGGCGGTGGGAACCGCCTCAGAAGCGACGGTGACAGGGTTGGTGGCAGAGAGTTGCTGAGCGAGGATATCGAGAGCAGATGCAAGGATGGTGGGATACTCGGCAGGAAGTGGAAACTCCTGAATTTTAGTGCCGGTGAACTCGTAGAAATCCCGCCATTTCTCACCCTTAGAGTAACCACCACCAGGGCCGCCCTTGTTGTGGCTCACCTGCTTGAGCCAGAAGCAGGCCGTGGAACTGTTGAGCAGCCCGAGCAGCCGCAGATGCTCCTCCTCGCTTGCTTCTTTCCGCAATTTGATCAC
The DNA here is from genome assembly GCF_022015835.1 of Streptomyces sp. ICN903. Lineage (NCBI taxonomy): Bacteria > Bacillati > Actinomycetota > Actinomycetes > Kitasatosporales > Streptomycetaceae > Streptomyces > Streptomyces sp. ICN903. Next base: position 13,023 of record NZ_JAKMAY010000124.1, read on the forward strand.
CGGAGCAGACTGCTTGAACACCTTGCCGCCCCGGTCCAGCACGAAGTGATTGTGCGTAGCGACGAAGGAAAAAGTGATCAGTAGAGGCGAATTTAGGCGATCCTCCTTGTAGAACGCATAATTAGACCACGGGATACCGCGCTCTTCTTTCGTCTTAGAAAAATAGAGCGTGTTTCGCAATACCTGTCGACCCGGCCAGAGCTCATTCGACTCAAACCGTTTCCGGTCGTCAACTCCAGCTCCAATGGGATAGATGGCGTCAGCACCCGGGAAGCTATCCCAGTCTCGGACCTGATCCCCTTCCAAGAAGGGTCTTACGGGGGTCTCGCGGCTAGCTAGCCAGACAGCAGTCGGCCTGGGGTAAGAAAAAAGTTCGTCATCTCCGGTGATAGCGGAGAAGCCGATAGACGCTGCCAGCGCGGAGAACCTCATCACCGCGGCATTTTCCAGTTGCTCAACCATCTCCTGGCCGCCATCAGCCAGGACCCACGGCTGCCTGCCGAAGTACTTCTCCCGCAGCAAGTCGTCCACAGACACCCACTGACTTACCGAGCCGGGCTTGTCGATCTGTTCCACGATCGCCTGCCAGACCAAGCCCTCCTCGGCGTTCTCCGGCGCGGTGGGTTCACCTTGAACGCTTCGGACCGTGCGAATCGCCGCAGCGCGCCCCTTCCCGGCTCGACGCTTACCCACAAGGATGACGGTCGGCGTCCCGTGCCCCGGGATGTAGGCGCCGGAGGTGTCGATGACCTCGGTCAGTTCAACCTTGTGGGCGAAGTACTCCTCGATCAGCTTGGTGCCGAATTCCCGCTTCATGAAGGAGTTGGCGGTGATCTGGCCAACCATGCCGTAGCCGCTGCCGTCCGGCTCCCCGGTCTTGGCCAGTTGGAAGAACCGCTCAGCAAAGGGAACCGACAGCGCGTACTTGCCCGCGCAGGAGTCGTACAGCTCCCGGTACAGGGCGTTGAGCTTCTTGTCCTTGACCGTGATGTACGGCGGGTTGCCCACCACCACGTCGTAGCGGCCCGGCTCCAGGATGCCGGGGTGGTCGTGAATGTCCTCGGTGGCGTAGGAGAACTCTGCCAGCGGGTCGCCGGACTTCTCGCCGATGAGCGTGAATTCGAGCTGCCGCTCCTTGATGAGGGAGTCGCCCACCGCCAGGTGGATCGGCCACTCGTACTTCGCCGCCTCCTCCAGCGTGCGCACACCCGCCGCCGCCATGGCGGCGATCAGCAGGCGGAACCGCGCGATGGCGACCGCGAAGGGGTTGATGTCCACGCCGTGCACGGAATTCAGCGCGGCCCGGACCTGCTCGTGGACGTCCGTACCCGGCCGCCGCTCTGCCCACAGGCGGACCATGCGGCGGAACGCGCCGAGCACGAAGTGCCCGGAACCGCAGGTCGGGTCGATCATCTTCAGCTCGCCGAAGCGGTCGCCCATCTCCCGCACGACCGGGTTCATGGTGCGGTCGAGGATGAACTCCTCCACGAACTCCGGTGTCTGGAGCAGCGCGTACGTCTTCCGCGCCGCATCGCTGAGGTCCTGGTACAGGTCGCCCAGGAAGCGGGTGTCCCACCCTTCCGTGCCGTCCTCGCTCAGCGGGTCGGTGAAGTCGTGGACGAGGACGCCGGTCTCGTCGCGCTCGCGCCAGAACTCGATCAGCTCGCGGGCGCCGTCATGGGAGAGCGGGATCTGGTACAGCGGGTTGCGCCGCCGGTCGAACAGGAGGCGGCCGGCCGGGCCCGAGCCGATGTCGGTGAACGCCTTCTCCAGCCAGCCCCGGTAGGTGGGGTCGGTGTCCGTCTCCACGTAGTGGTCGTAGCGGGCCTCGGCCAGCTCGCGCCGGTCGGCGTCCGGGCCCGTGACGTACGGCTCGGGGATCAGGCGGTTGTCCTCGCAGAACCGCACGAACACCGTGCCCAGCACCCACGCCACCGCGACCTGCGTGACCCGCTCGCCCAGCCACTGGCTCCAGGTGGCGCCCGTGCGGCCGATCCCGAAAGCCTGGTCGTACTCGTCCCGCAGCCTGCCCGCGACCGCCTGCGCCGCCCGTACCCGCTCCGCGCGCTCCTCGGGCAGCTCCGCCGCACGCTCCTCCACCCAGGCCGCCCACCTCGGGGTGCCCTCGGGGTCGGCCTTCTTCTCCTTGCCGTACTCGGTGCGCAGCGGTTTCAGGACGGCCTCGCCGTCCCGCACCTGCCGGTCGAGATCCGCCTCGGCGGCCCTGACCTGCTTGATCAGGTCAGCCAGCAGTGCCTTGCGGTCGATCACGTGATCACGTCTCCCGTCGTGCCTGTCGCCCCCGTGGGCGCGTCTCCGAGGCCGCGTCCACCCCCGTCCGCGCGCACGGCGCGTGCGCCGGTTCCCCGCGGAACCGGCCAAAGGAGGACATGCGGCTTCGAAAGCCCTGGCAGATCGTAGTCCCCGGCCGCCCGACGGGAGAGGGGGTCGTGCGGATCACCCCGTTCCGCCGGACTCGGCGGACGGCCGCCGGGGGGCCTGGTCGCGCGCCTCCGACCGGGGTGCGGGGGGCTGC
>NZ_JAKMAY010000125.1:0-15524 GCF_022015835.1 Streptomyces sp. ICN903
CGGCCCCCGCCTCGCTGCCGCGGCTGCGGCCGGTGCGCCCCTGGGTGCTGATGTACCACTCGGTGGCCGAGCACACCGAGGACCCCTACAACGTCACCGTCTCGCCGGGCCGCCTGGACCGCCAGCTGCGCTGGCTGCGGCGGCGCGGCCTGCGCGGCGTGGGGGTGGGCGAGCTGCTGCGGGAGAGAGCGGCCGGGCGCGGCGCGGGCCTGGTGGGCCTGACCTTCGACGACGGGTACGCCGACTTCATCGGGGAGGCCGTGCCGCTGCTGCGCCGCCACGGCTGCACCGCGACCGTGTTCGTCCTGCCCGGCAGGCTCGGCGGCGACAACGAGTGGGATCCGCTGGGCCCGCGCAAGCCGCTGCTGACCGAGGCGGGGATCCGCGCCGCCGTCGGCGCCGGAATGGAGGTCGGCTCCCACGGGCTGCTCCACCTCGACCTGACGGCGGCCGACGACGAGACCCTGCGCCGGGAGACCGAGGGCAGCCGCCTGCTGCTGGAGGAGATCACCGGACGCCGGGCGGACGGCTTCTGCTACCCCTACGGCACGGTCGACCACCGCGCGGTGCGGGCGGTGCGGGCGGCGGGCTACGCGTACGCCTGCGCCATCGACCCCGGCCCGCTGACCGGCCCGCACGCCCTGCCCCGCGTCCACATCGGCGAGGAGGACACCTCGCCGCGGCTGTACGCCAAGAGGCTGCTGCACCCCCTGCGGCGCCGGGCCCTGCCCAGCGGGCCCACCGCCCCGGCCGCCGGATCCCTCACCGGGGCCGGACGGTGACGGCGGCGCGCGGGACGGGCCGCCTGCCCGGAAGGCGGGCCCGGACCCGGAACCGCGGCGTGGGAGAGGAGGACCGATGAGAGTGCTGCACATCATCACCGGCCTCGGCGCGGGCGGCGCCGAGCAGCAACTGCGGCTGCTGCTGCGCCATCTGCCGCTGTGCTGCGACGTCGTCACCCTCACCAACCCCGGCGCGGTCGCCGAGGGCATCGAGGCCGACGGCACCGCCGTCACCCATCTGGGGATGAGCGGCAACCGCGACCTGTCCGCCCTGCCGCGGCTGGTGGACACCGTCCGCGCCGGGCGCTACGACATCGTCCACACCCACCTGTACCGGGCCTGCGTCTACGGGCGGATCGCGGCGCGGCTGGCCGGGACGCGCACCGTGGTCGCCACCGAGCACTCCCTGGGCGAGCGGCGGATCGAGGGCCGCCCGCTCACCCAGGGGGCCCGCGCCCTGTACCTGGCGACCGAGCGCATGGGCACCGCGACCGTCGCGGTCTCCACCACCGTCGCCTCCAGACTGCGCCGCTGGGGTGTGCCCGGCTCACGCATCAAGGTCATCCCCAACGGCATCGACGCGGCCCGGTTCCGCTTCGACCCCGTGGTGCGCGCCTCGGTGCGCAACCGCCTGGGACTGCCCGCGCACGCCCTGGTGGTCGGCGGCGTCGGACGGCTGGTGCCCGGCAAGCGCTTCGACATCGCGGTGCGGGCCGTCGCCCAGCTCCCCGGGGCCCACCTGGTCCTGGCCGGGGACGGGCCGGAGCGCGGCAGGCTGCGCGAACTGGCCGCCGGACTCGGCATCGCCGACCGCGTACGGCTGCTGGGGGAGTGCGGGGGAGCGGTGGGGGCCGAGCCGGACGGGCATGAGGGCCGCCCGGACATCCCCGGACTGCTCAGCGCCATGGACGTGTTCGTCTCGCCGTCGGCCGAGGAGGCCTTCGGGCTGGCCGTGCTGGAGGCGCTGGCGGCCGGACTGCCCGTGCTCCATGTGACCTGCCCGGCCATCGACGAACTGCCGCGCTCCCACGCCCCCGGGGCGCACCGCGTCGAACCGGGGGTCGCGAGCCTGGTCGCGGCGCTGCGCGAGCCGTCGTCGGTGCCTCCCGGCAGACGCCGGGCGCCGGTCTGCGAGGCCGTACGCCGCTACGACGTGGCCCGCGGCGCGGACCGGCTCATGGCCCTGTACGAGGAGCTCCACGGCCGCGCCCCCGCGAGGCCGGCCGCGGGCGCCGCCGCACATGCCGCCGTACGCGCCCTCGCGGCGTCCCTGCCCGCCCCGGCCGTCCCGACCACCTCTGCCGCCCAGACCGCCCCGACGACGAAGAGGTAGCCCGCCTTGAGCGAGACCCTGACCGAGCCGCGCACGACCGAACCTCCCGAACCGGCCGAAACGACCGCGCCGCCGCGCGGCACCGGCCCGCTCGCCCGCCTCTCGCAGCCGAGGCGGATGCCGTCCCCGCCCACCTGGTGGCCGCTGGCCCTGGGAGTCCTGCTGGGCCTGGTCGGTGCGGTGGCCTACGGCCTGCTGGCCACACCCCGCTACACCGCGACCAGTTACGTGGTCGTGGTGCCCGGCCCCGGGGCGGACTCGGCGACCGCCCTCGGCTTCGCCCAGGCGTACGGCCGCGTCGCCACCGACAGCGCCGTCCTCGCCGACGCGAGGGCGGCGGCGAGGATGCCGGTGGAGGAGCTGCGCGACGCCGTGCGCTCGGCCACCTCCCCGGACGCGCCCATGGTGGAGATCACCGGTACCGCGTCCAGCCCCGGCCGGGCCGCGGCCGCCTCCAACGCGGTGGCCAACGCCCTGACCAGGACCGGTAACCATGCCGCCGGCAGTACGGGGGTGCGGCTGTCGCTGTTCGCCCCGGCGCTCGACCCCACCGAGCCCGCCTCGCCCTCGGCAGCGCTCGCCGTCGCGGTGGGCGTCTGCGCCGGCGGGCTCGTCGGCGGCCTCGTGATCCTGGCCGCGCCCCGGGGCCGCCGCGCCCCGGTCCCCGCCGGCGTACCGGCCCCCGCCGGGGCCGCGGACCGGAGCGCCCGCACCGAGCGGCCGGCGCCTGCCGCCGAAGCGACCCGCCCGCCGAAACCCTCCGCTCCGGAACCCTCCGCCGCGGCACCCGCGCCTCCCGCCCAGACAGCGCCCGCCGCGGACTCCGGAGTCCCCGCACCCGCAGTCAAGGCCGCGGCCAAGGCGGCGGCAGCGGCCGCGGCTTCCGTCTCCGCGCCCCCCGGCAAGGAGACGGCCGGGGAAGGGGCGCCGGAGGAACGGCGGAAGCTGAGCCGGCGGTCCGCCCGGTGATCCGCCGCACACCCCGTACCCCGCCCCGGCCGGTGTGTTCGCCGGCCGGGGCGGGGCACGAGGCGTGCGCTCCGGCACCCGGCCGGCCGGGGACCGGTCTAGGGCTTCCTCGCCCAGGAGAGGGTGACGCACAGCCGCCGGTCGCCGAACCAGCCGCCCAGCCAGCGGCCCAGGTCCACGCAGAACTCCGGCCGGTTCCGCCCCGGCCGCGAGGCGCCGGGCTTCATCCTCTCCCGGAAGACCGCGGAAGACCTGGGGTTCTCCTCGCACCGCCACACACCGTGCGGACAGTAGTCGCTGATGGTGTGGTAAAGCGGTTTCTGCTCCTCGATCCAGTCCAGCATGCGGCGCATGTACTCGGCGTTGTCGCCCCTGCGGAACAGCCCCCATTCGGGATAGGAGATCGGCTTTCCGCGCGCGGCGGCGAAATCCACCTGGTGCCGGAGTCCGTAGGGCTGGTTCACCTGGTCGTCGAACGTCTCGCCGGGCGGCTGGTCGTAGGAGTCCATTCCGATGATGTCGACCACGTCGTCACCCGGGTAGCACTCGGTCCAGCCGATCGCGTCCCTTCCCCGGCTGGGCGCGAAGTCGAAGCGGAACCGCTGCCCGTCCACCGACCGCATGGCGCCGACGATGCGCCGCCAGTACGCCTTCCACGCCCGCGGATCCGGAGCGCAGCGGTGGGTGTAGGTGGTGCCGTTCATCTCCCAGCCCAGCACGATCACCGTGTCGGGCACCCCGGCGGAGACCAGATGCCCGGCCAGCGTGCGGAAGTGGTGGTCGAAACGGCCCCGGGCGCCCTGGGCGAGCAGTTCACGCACCTCGTGGTCGGGGACGCCGGCCTCGTTGCGGGCCTGCATCGGCACGTTGAGCACGAACAGCCGGTCGGGGTCGGCGCGCCGCCACTCGGCCCAGGGACGCAGGAAGTACGGGTCGCTCTCGATGCGCTCCCAGGTGTCGCCCGGCAGATAGGTGTGGCCCACCCGCAGGTCCGCACCGCCGAGCCACTCCCGCAGCTCCGCGATCCGCCGCACCCCGTCCGAACCCGACCCGAGGAAGGCGCCGGCGGCCACGGAGGAGGAGCCCGCCCCGTCCGGCGGGCGGGGCCCGCCACCGTCCCCGAACGTGCCGGTCGCCAAGGCGCCGCCCGCCACCAGCGCTCCGGCGACGACGGCCCCGGCGCACGCGGCCGTCAGTCTGCGGCGCCGGGCGGGCGCCGCGGGCTTCCGGTGCCGACCGGTCCTTCCCGGTCGGGGGTGTCGATGGGGCATGGTGCCTCCTTGCTGCGTCGCCAGAACGGCCTGCTCGTTCTCCCCGGCCCTGCGCGTCTTTTCCGAGACACTAATCGGAGAATCCCTCAAATGATCCGCAGGGCTGCTTTCTGATAACCCGTTCGCTTTCTTCGTCGCTCACTCGGCCCAGCGCCGGGAGGAATTCCGGAACCGGCGGCGCCGAGGGGCCGGAAACCGGTAGGGCCGCCGGCGGAACACCGGAGGAGAACGGAGAGGGGCGGAGAAGTCCGCAGAGCGCCCAACGGCCCCACGGAACACCAGAGAAAACCAGAGAACACCAGAGAAAACCGCAAGGAAGAACTCCCGAGGAACACCGAGGACTGCGCACCATGTCGCCACCGCTGGACACCGAACCGCTGGACACCGAGGTACCCGTACTGCTGCTGAGACTCGACCGGAACCCCTTCCACCACGGCACCCTGGGGGCCATCAGGTCCCTGGGGCGCGCCGGTGTCGAGGTCCACGCCGTCGTCGAGTCACCGCACTGCCCCATCGGCCGCTCCCGTTACCTGCGGCAGGGGCACCAACTGCCGGCGGACGGGGTCCGCGGCACCCACCGGACGGGAGAGACGGTCGACGCCGGCGGCGCGTCGGACGACCGGCTGGAGCGGACGCTCCGCCAGATCTCCGACCGCATCGGACGACCCGCCGTCCTGATCCCCATGGACGACATGGGCGCCATCGCCGCGGCCCGGCTCGCCGGACGGCTCGCCGGACGCTTCCTGCTGCCCGAGCAGCCGCCCGAACTGCCGCAGCGGGTGGCCGACAAGGCCCGCCTGGCCGCCATGTGCGCGGAACTGGACATCCCGCACCCGCCGACCGTGAGCCCGCGCAGCGTCGGCGAGGCCGCCGCCGCGGCCCGGGAGCTGGGCCTGCCCCTGATCGCCAAGTGGAGCCGCCCCTGGCTGCTGCCCCAGGGCGGCACACTGCGCAGCACCACCGTGGTCGCCACGGAGGACCAGGCGCGCGCCCTGTACCGGCGCAGCGGCGAGGCCGGCAGCCGGCTGCTGCTCCAGCGGCTCGTGCCCGGGGGACGCGACACCGACTGGTTCTTCCACGGCTGCTTCACCGGCGGCGCGATCCGCCTGGCCGGAGGGGCCGGGCGCAAGGAGCGGTCCTGGCCGCTGGGCGCCGGCCTCACGGCGGTCGGCCGCTGGCTGCCGAACCCCGAGGTCGAGCGGGCGGCGCGGCTGCTGGCCGAGCACCTGGACTACCGGGGCATCCTCGACCTGGACTTCCGCTTCGACGCCGCCACCGGCACCTACCGGCTGCTGGACTTCAACCCCCGTCCCGGCGCGCAGTTCCGGCTGTTCACCGACCGCTCGGGGCTGGACGTCGTACGCGCCCTGCACCTGGACCTCACCGGGCGCACCCCCGCCCCGGCCGACCCCATGCCGGGCCGCCTCTTCGTCGCGGAGAACTACGCCCTGCTGTCCTCGCTGGCGGCACTGCCCTCCGAAGGGCTGCCGCTCACCGCCGCCCGGCGCGGCCGCAGGGCCGCCGCGGGCGACGCGGAGGGCGTGGGGGAGGGGAGGCGGGAGCCGCGGGAGACGGAGACCGCCTGGTTCGCCGCGGACGACCCGGCGCCCTTCCTCGCCATGACCGCGTCCTGGCTGGGGCAGGGCGGGCGCAAGGCCGCGGTGCGCCTGGGACGGCGCCTGCTGCGTCCGGGACGGCCGGCGGTCCGCGAGCCGGCACCGGAAGGCGCGGGCGGCGCGGGCGGCGGGAGCGGCCTGACCGGCGCGGCCGGAGCGCCCCTGGGGGCGCCCCGGGCCCCGGCGGACCTGCGCACCACCGAACACCCCACGGCATGACGACCCCACGACGAGAGAACGGTGACCGACCATGTACGACCTGGTAGTGGTGGGCGCGGGGCCCTACGGACTGTCGATCGCGTCCCACGCGGCGGCGGCCGGGATCGGGGTACGCGTCCTAGGCCGCCCGATGGCCTCCTGGCGGGACCACATGCCCGAGGGGATGTTCCTCAAGTCCGAGCCCTGGTCCTCGAACCTGTCCGACCCTTCCGGCGAGCACACCCTGGCCGCCTACTGCGCCTCCAGGGGGCTGCGCGCCGAGCACGGCAACCCGCTGCCGATCGGCGTCTTCACCGAGTACGGGCTGTGGTTCGGGCGTTCGGCCGTGCCGCCGGTCGAGGAGGAGACGGTCGTCTCCGTGCGCCCCCGGACCGAGGGCTTCCTGGTGGAGACCGGGGCGGGCGAGGCGATCCTGACGAGGACGGTGGCCCTGGCGGTCGGCCTGATGCCGTTCGCCCACCGGCCCGAACCGCTGCGGGCCCTGCCCCGCGAACTCGTCACACACAGCAGCCACCACCGGGACCTGTCGCGTTTCCGCGGCCGGGACGTCACGGTGATCGGCGCCGGGCAGGCGGCCCTGGAGACCGCGGCCCTGCTGGCCGAGTGCGGCGCCCATCCGCGGGTGGTGGCCCGCGCCGGCGGTGTCGCCTGGAACACCCCGCCCCAGCCCCTGGAGCGCTCCGCGCTGCGCTCCCTGGTCGATCCGCACTGCGGTCTGGGCACGGGCTGGCCCAGCTGGGTGTGGTCCGAGACCCCCTGGGTGGTCCGCCGCCTGCCCGGCGCGCTGCGGACGCGGATCGTGGACCGGGCGCTGGGCCCGGCCGGGGCCTGGTGGCTGCGCGACCGCGTGGAGAGCCGGATCCCGGTGCTGCTCGGTCAGCGGTTGCGGGCCGCCGCCCCGGGAGGTGGAGGAGTGCGGCTGAGTCTGGAGACGGCCGAGGGGGCCGCGACGACCCTGGTGACCGACCATGTGGTGGCCGCCACCGGATTCGTCCCGGACATCGGGCGGCTGGGCCTGCTGGACCCGTATGTGCGCAACAGCCTGCGGCTGGCGGGGACCGGCCGGGCGCCCGAGGTGGACGGCCGGTTCGAGTCCTCGGTGCCGGGCCTGTTCTTCGCCGGGCTGCTGACGGCGCCGTCCTTCGGCCCGTCCATGAGGTTCGTCTACGGGGCCCGTTTCACGGCGGAGCGGCTGGTGCGCGGGGTCCGGCGCCGGCTGGGCGGGCGGCGGGGCGCCCCGGTGCCCGGCAGCCGGCGCTCGGCCGGCGCCCGGGCCACGGTGACCCTGGGCTGAGCCGCGCGTTCCCGGGCCCGCGCCGCCGCGGGCCCGGGAACGCGCGCCGTGGCCGGCAGGCGGCCCGCCGGCGGGCCGTCCGGTTGCGGGAATCCGTTGGCGGCGTCCGACGTCTTGACGGTTCCTGTCATGCACCCCACGATCTATGGGAGCGCTCCCAGAGGTTGTGGAGCGCGTCTCGTCATGCCGTCGCGTCGCCCCGTCCGTTTTCCCCACGCCGGAAGGACCGAACTGTGACACCTCACCCGCCCCCTCAGCCCCGGGCGACGCGCCGCCCGCACCGCGGCAGGCACCGCGTGCTGGGCGCCGTGGCCGCCGCCGGACTGCTGGCCGGCGCCCTGACCGCCCCCGCGCTGGCGGCCGAGTCCGCCGACGGGCCCGAACTGATCACCAACGGCGACTTCTCCAACGGCACCACCGGCTGGTGGTGGACGGAGAACAGCCCCGGCGAGGTCGTGGACGGCCGTCTGTGCGCCGAGGTGCCCGCCGGCACGGAGAACCCCTGGGACGCCATCGTCGGTCAGAACGACATACCGCTCGCGGCGGGCGAGGGCTACGAGCTGAGCTTCACCGCCAGCGCCACCGAGCCGATCACCGTCCGCACCAACGTCCAGATGGCCACCGAGCCCTGGACCACCGAGCACGCCTCGGCCGACCAGATCGGCGCGGAGGCGAAGACCTTCACCCACGTCTTCACCGCGGGCGCCGACCACGAGGCCGCCCAGCTCGCCTTCCAGATCGGCGGCAGCGAGCAGGCGTACACCTTCTGCCTGGACGACGTCTCGCTCACCGGCGGCGCCGAGCCGCCCGTCTACGAGCCCGACACCGGCTCGCCGGTACGCGTCAACCAGGTCGGCTACCTCACCGAGGGGCCCAAGAACGGCACCTTCGTCACCGAGAAGACCTCGGCCCTGGCCTGGACGCTCAAGGACGCCGACGGCACCGAGAAGGCCTCCGGCACCACCACCCCCGCCGGCGTCGACCCCACCTCGCGCCAGAACGTCCACACCTTCGACTTCGGCGACTTCACCGAGGCGGGCGAGGGCTACACCGTCACCATCGACGGTGAGACCAGCGAGCCCTTCGACATCGGCGACGACCTGTACTCGCAGCTGCGCTCGGACGCGCTGGCGTACTTCTACCACAACCGCAGCGGCATCGAGATCGACGCCGACCTGGTGGGCGAGGAGTACGCCCGTCCCGCCGGACACGTCGGCGTCGCGCCCAACCAGGGCGACACCGAGGTCCCGTGCCAGGAGGGCCTGTGCGACTACACCCTGGACGTCTCCGGCGGCTGGTACGACGCCGGTGACCACGGCAAGTACGTCGTCAACGGCGGCATCTCCGTCGCCCAGGTGATGTCCAACTACGAGCGCACCCTCACCGCCGAGGGAGCCGACGGCGCCGCGCTCGGCGACGGGAAGCTCCGCGTCCCCGAGCGCGGCAACGGCGTCCCGGACGTGCTGGACGAGGCCCGCTGGCAGATGGACTTCCTGATGCGGATGATGGTGCCCGCCGGCGAGGAGCTCGCCGGCATGGCCCACCACAAGATCCACGACAGGGCATGGACCGGGCTGCCGCTGCTGCCGCACCAGGACCCGCAGCCGCGCGAGCTGCACGCGCCGTCCACCGCCGCCACCCTCAACGTGGCCGCCACCGCCGCCCAGTGCGCCCGCCTGTTCGAGCAGTACGACGAGGACTTCGCCGCGCGGTGCCTGGACGCGGCCGAGACCGCCTGGGCCGCCGCCAAGGCGCACCCGGACATGCTCGCCGACCCCAACGACGGCACCGGCGGCGGCGCCTACAGCGACAACGACGTGTCCGACGAGTTCTACTGGGCCGCGGCCGAGCTCTTCGTCACCACCGGGAACGAGACCTACCGCCAGGAGGTCCTGAACTCCCCGCTGCACGGCGACACCGACACCGTCTTCCCGCGCGGCGGCATGTCCTGGGGCGCCACCGCCGGCCTGGGCGCGCTCAGCCTGGCCACCGTGCCCAACGAGATGACCGACGCCCAGCTGCAGGGCGTGCGAGCCATGGTCACCGAGGCCGCCGACGGCTACGCCGCCGACTCCCGCGGCGCCGCCTACGGCGTGCCCTACGCACCGCAGGACAACCACTACGTGTGGGGCTCCAACAGCCAGGTCCTCAACAACATGGTGGTCCTGGCCACCGCGCACGACCTGACCGGCGAGAGCGCCTACCGCGACGCGGTGCTGCGCGGCATGGACTATCTGCTGGGCCGCAATCCGCTCAACCAGTCCTACGTCACCGGCTACGGCGAGCGCGACTCGCGCAACCAGCACCATCGGTTCTGGGCCAACCAGCTCGACCCTGACCTGCCCAACCCGGCACCCGGCTCCGTCGCGGGCGGCCCGAACGTCGAGATCCAGGACCCGATCGCCCAGGACAAGCTCCAGGGCTGCGCCCCGGCGATGTGCTACATCGACCACATCGAGTCCTGGGCCACCAACGAGATCACCATCAACTGGAACGCCCCGCTGGCCTGGGTCGCCTCCTACCTCGACGACCTCGGCCGGGGCGGCGACGGCGGCGAGGACCCGGGTGGCGAGGACCCGGGCGGCGAGGACCCGGACGAGACGCCCTCCTGCGAGGTGACCTACTCCTCCAACCGGTGGAACAGCGGCTTCAGCACCAACGTGACGGTCAAGAACACCGGCACCGCCACGCTCAGCGGCTGGGAGCTGACCTGGTCCTTCGCCGACGACCAGAGGATCACCCAGGCGTGGAACGCCCAGGTCGTCCAGACCGGGCGGGACGTCGTGGCCAAACCGGCGCAGTGGAACAGCACCATCCCGGCGAACGGCTCCGTGAACTTCGGCTTCAACGGAACCTCCGGCGGCCAGGCGGCCGACCCGGACGCCGTCTCCCTGAACGGGAAGGCGTGCGCGGTCAAGTGACCTGACGCACCTTCGACCGCGCACCACCCGACCGGAGGGCCGGGGCACCCCGCACCGGGGCGCCCCGGCCCTCCGCCGTCGGTTCCGCCGTCGGTCCGGCCGTCAGCCCTGCCGCAGCCCGTCACCGGCACCGGGCGGGGAGCCGACGACGACGGTGGCGCGCAGCTCCTCGCAGACGGCCGTCCGAGGCACCAGACCGGCCCGGGCGACGGCCTCGGCGGTTCGCGTCGCCTGGTGCCCGCCCGTCTCCACCAGCAGACGCCCGCCCGGCGCCAGCCACCGCGGTGCCTCCTCGATCACCCGCCGCTGGACGCCCAGCCCGTCCGGCCCGCCGTCCAGGGCCACCGGCGGCTCGTGCTCGCGGGCCTCCGCCGGCAGCAGCCCCATCTCATCGGTGGGCACATAGGGTGCGTTGGCGACCAGCACGTCGACGCGGCCGCGCAGCGCCGAGGGCAGCGGGGCGTACAGATCACCCTCGTACACCCGGCCCCCGGCGGCGGCGAGGTTGCGGCGCGCGCAGCGCACCGCGGCCGGGTCGACGTCGGCGGCGTGGAGCTCCACCCCCTCCGTGGCCGCCGCCACCGCGGCGCCCACCGCGCCCGAGCCGCAGCACAGATCGAGTACGACGGCGCCGCGCCGGCGCCCGGCGAGCGCCGCGGCCCGCCGGGCGAGGAACTCGGTACGGCGGCGTGGCACGAAGACCCCGGGTTCCACTGCGACGCGCAGACCGCAGAACTCCGCCCAGCCCAGGACGTGTTCGAGCGGCAGACCGCCGGCCCGGCGCTCCACCATGGCGGCGAGTTCACCGGGGTCGCGTGCGGCGGACAACATCAACCGCGCCTCGTCCTCGGCGAAGACGCAGCCCGCGGCCCGCAGCCGGGCGGCGACGGCGGACAGGACGGAAGGACCTGGGGGAGCGGAGGGAGCGGAGAAGGAGGAAGGATGGGACATGAGGGCCTTTCGGAATGCCGAAGAGCGCTCTCACGGTCACCCGCGCCGGGGAACCGGCGCCTTCGCGGGACCGAGGGACGAGAGAGCCCTGCCTGACCTGGCGTCGACCGGTCCCACCCCCTCGCGTCGCACTGCGTTGCGGAGCGGCAACACTACAGCACCGCGGCCGGCCGTCCGGCGGAGCCGGACCACCGCCGGCCCTCGCCGCTCCCCGGGACCGAACGCGGTGAGCGTCTTCCGTCCGCGTGGCCCGCCCGCGGATCCGTCGCGGGCCGTGCGGCGGGTCGGCGGGTCGGCGGGGGAGGTTCGGGGTAGCGGTGGGATCGGGCCCGCCGCCGAGGCGGGCCGAAGGATCCCCGACCACAGGAGAGGCTGCGAGGACGTGTCACAGAAGGTGCGGGCGGTCATCGCCCGGCGGAAGAACGAGCCGGTCACCGTCGAGACGGTCGTGGTGCCCGACCCCGGCCCCGGCGAGGCGGTGGTGAAGGTGCAGGCGTGCGGGGTGTGCCACACCGACCTGCACTACCGCCAGGGCGGTATCTCCGACGACTTCCCGTTCATGCTGGGGCACGAGGCCGCGGGCGTGGTGGAGTCGGTCGGCGAGGGGGTGAGCGAGGTGGAACCCGGCGACTTCGTGGTCCTGAACTGGCGCGCGGTGTGCGGGCAGTGCCGCGCCTGCCGCCGCGGACGGCCCTGGTACTGCTTCGCCACCCACAACGCCGCGCGGAAGATGACGCTGGAGGACGGCACCGAGCTGACCGCCGCACTGGGCATCGGGGCGTTCGCGGACAAGACCCTGGTCCACGCCGGGCAGTGCACCAGGGTCGACCCGGACGCGTCGCCGGCCGTCGCCGGCCTGCTGGGCTGCGGTGTGATGGCCGGCCTCGGCGCCGCGCTGAACACCGGGAACGTCCAGCGCGGCGACAGCGTGGCCGTCATCGGCTGCGGCGGGGTGGGCGGGGCGGCGGTGATGGGCGCCAACCTGGCCGGGGCCTCGCGGGTCATCGCCGTCGACATCGACGACCGCAAGCTGGCCACCGCCCGGAAACTGGGAGCCACCCACACCGTCGACTCCCGCGAGAACGATCCGGTGGAGGCGGTGCGGGAGCTGACCGGAGGGTTCGGCGCGGACGTGGTCATCGACGCCGTCGGCGTCCCCGAGACCTACCGGCAGGCCTTCTACGCCCGGGACCTGGCCGGGACGGTGGTGCTGGTGGGGGTGCCCACCCCCGAGATGAGGCTGGAGCTGCCGCTGCTGGACGTCTTCGGCCGCGGCGGGGCGCTGAAGTCCTCCTGGTACGGCGACTGCCTGCCCTCCCGCGACTTCCCCATGCTCATCGACCTCTACCTCCAGGGCCGGCTGGACCTGGACGCGTTCGTCAGCGAGACCATCGCGCTGGACGGGGTGGAGGAGTCGTTCGACCGCATGGTGGCCGGCGACGTGCTGCGCTCGGTGGTGGTCCTGTGAGCACCGTACGCGTCGACCATCTGACCACCTCCGGCACCTTCTCCCTGGACGGCGGCACCTGGGAGGTGGACAACAACGTCTGGATCGTCGGCGACGAGGACGAGGCGCTGGTCGTCGACGCCGCCCACGACGCCGACGCCATCGCCCGCGCGCTGGGCGGGCGGCGGCTGACCGCCATCGTGTGCACCCACGCCCACGACGACCACATCGACGCCGCCCCGGCCCTGGCCGAGGCCACCGGCGCGCCCGTCCTCGTCCACCCCGACGACCGGCCGCTGTGGGATCTGACCCACCCCGGCCACGCGCCGGACGGGGAACTGGCCGACGGGCAGACGCTCACCGTCGCCGGGACGGGGCTGACGGTGCTCCACACCCCCGGCCACGCGCCCGGCGCGGTCTGCCTGTACGCCCCGGCGCTGGGCACGGTCTTCACCGGCGACACCCTCTTCGCCGGCGGCCCCGGGGCCACGGGACGGTCCTTCTCCCACTTCCCGACCATCATCGACTCCATCCGCGACAGGCTGCTCACCCTGCCGCCGGAGACGGTGGTGCGCACCGGCCACGGCGAGTCCACCACCATCGGCGCCGAGGCGCCCCACCTCCAGGAGTGGATCGACCGGGGCCACTGAGCCCGCGCCGACGCGAGCGGAGAGGTGCGGGCCGGGGCGGTACGGCGGGCCGGGAGGGCCGGCGGGTCAGGTGCGGGTGATACGGGCGACCAGGTCGAGCCAGCCGGCCTCCAGGCGCTCCAGCGTCATGCCGCGGCGCTGGGTGAGGTGGTGCAGCAGTGCGACGTCCAGATGGCTCGCCAGAGTGTGGGCCAGCAGTTCGGCGTCGCCGCCGGCGCCGGCCTCGCGCAGCAGCGCGGTGAGGTGGGTGAGGGCCAGACGGCGGGGTGGGGGCTCGAAGCGCCGGCACGCCTCCGGCTCGGCGGCCAGCAACAGGGCCCGGTGGGCGGCCAGATGCCTGAGCGTGGCGATGCCGAACTCCTCCAGCCGCCGTACGGGGGGCGCCCCGGGCCCCAGCGGCGGGGGACCGGTGAGGAAGGACTCCTGGTAGAGGCGCTCGGAGTGGTCGAGGAGGGCCATGAGCAGCCCGCCCCGGTCGCCGAAGCGCCGGAAGACGGTCCCCTTGCCGACCGAGGCGGCCGCCGCGACGGCCTCCATGGTCAGGTGCTCGGGGCCCCGCTCGGCCACCAGCCGGGCGGCGGCCTCCAGCAGACGCGTCCGGTTGCGGGCCGCGTCCGCGCGCATGGGAGGCGTCTGGCCCGCCAGCGGCAGCAGCGGCTGCCCGGCCGTCTGCCCGGGGTGGCCCTGTTCGTCGTCGGGCGGCGCGATCGGAGTCACGGGACTCAGCGTACTCCCCGGGGAAGAAAATGGACCACGGTCCGGTTAGCGTGCTAGAAAGTATGCGGACCACGGTCCGCTTACCGCTCCGCCCCTCCCCGATCCCCACAGGAGACGCCATGTCCGTCCGCATCCTCGCCCTCGTCGGCAGCCTCCGCTCCGGCTCGCACAACCGCCAGCTCGCCGAGGCCGCCGTGAAGCACGCCCCCGAGGGCGTCGAGATCGTCGTCCACGAAGGGCTGGGCGACATCCCCTTCTACAACGAGGACGTCGACGTCGAGGGCTCCGTGCCCGCCGAGGCCGCGCGGCTGCGCGAGGTGGCCGGCGGGGCCGACGCCTTCCTGCTGTTCTCGCCCGAGTACAACGGCACCATCCCGGCCGTGCTGAAGAACGCGATCGACTGGCTCTCCCGTCCCTACGGCGCCGGCGCCCTGTCCGGCAAGCCGGTGGCCGTCGTCGGCACCGCCTTCGGGCAGTACGGCGGCGTGTGGGCGCAGGACGAGACCCGCAAGGCCGTCGGCATCGCGGGCGCCAGGGTGCTGGAGGACGTGAAGCTCTCCATCCCCAACTCGGTCGTGCGCTTCGCCGAGGCCCACCCGGCCGACGACGCCGAGACCACCGGGCAGCTCGTCGAGGTCCTCGGCCAGGTCTCGGCCGCCGCCGAGCCGTCCGCCGTCTGACCGGACCGCGTCGGCGCGGCAGTACGTCGGCGCGGCAGTGCGGGAGGGGTCCTCCGGAAGCCGGAGGACCCCTCCCGCACTGCTTCGCGATTCAGCGGACCTGGTAGTTCCGCATCATCTCGTGGTCCTCGTGCTCGAGGATGTGGCAGTGCCAGACGTACAGGCCGGGCCTGTCGAAGAGCGCCTTGATCCGGGTGACCCGCCAGGGCGGAGCCGACACGGTGTCCTTCGGCCCCAGTTCGGTGGCGTCCGGCTGCTGCGGCAGCCCGATCTCGATGTTGGACAGCGACCCGGTCTGCGGATCCCGGTCGGCCCTGAACGGGGCCCGGTCCAGCACCTGGAACCGCACCATGTGCAGGTGGACCGGGTGGGTGTCGTACGTGGCGTTGAACACCTCCCAGATCTCGGCGGTGTGCAGCCCGGGGTCCTCGGTGACCGGCTCGGACCACTCCAGCCGGCCCTGCTCCGCGGTGCCCAGCAGCGGCTTCATCCTGCCGAACTCGTCGGTGCCCTCGGACAGCAGCAGCCGGCGGGTCCGGGCCGGGGGCCTGGAGATCCGGAAGGGGGCGCGGCGCAGCGTCCGCGGCAGCCGGGGCTCGGGAACCCGCTCGTCGCGGGGCCGGTTCACCCGGAACCGCATCACCTGGTCGGCGGGCGGGGCCACGGGGGTGCCG
>NZ_JAKMAY010000126.1:0-15498 GCF_022015835.1 Streptomyces sp. ICN903
GGGCGGAGACGTGGTGCCGGCCGCGGGGGTGGGGCGGCTCGGCCGACGCTCCGGAACTGCCGCGGTGACGAGAGGCCGCGCTCTCGTCAGGCGAGGCCCTTCCGCTCACCGCGATCTTCGACCGCAAGGTATTGGCCTCGACATGACCGAAGGTATGTGCGGAAGCGAACGGGAGGAAGCGGGAAGGGAGAAGCGAAGGGTGAACGTGACCGCGCTCCATGGCTCCACACCTCGCAACATGGGCCCCTCTCCGGACAGCGTGCACTTATCGACCAGGCCAAGCATTGGTCAAAGGCCGGTCAAGAAAAACCTTATCCAGGTAAAGCGCCTTGCATGAGCAAGTCGACACTTCCGGTCCAAGAGAGCCCGAAAACCGAGGGTGGGATGACGCGAATCCGCCCTGTCATCCCTCGTGCCCGGCCACCGGCGCCCACGGGGCTCCCGCGCCTACGCCGACACCGCTGCGCCGGCCCGGAGCGGGCCGCCGGGAACGGCACCCGACGGCGCTGCCGGTGGCCGGATCGGTACCGGCAATGCGCGGCATCGGCGCGATGTCGGCCATCACGGCGGGAGCGGTCGGTACGGCCCTCGCGGTGCTGCACGCGGTCACCGCGGGCGGTGGCCCCGGAACCGGCAACGGACTCCTCGGCGCCGTCGTGGCCATCCCACTGGGACTGGGCGCCGTGTTCCTCGGCCGCCGGGCGCTGAAGCGCGGCGGCCACACCGACCGGCCTGCCGGTGCGGCCTGACACCCGCCTGAGGACCACCAGGGCACGGAGCGCATGCGGCCACCGCATGCCGATCCCGCAGGCGGCGCCGAGGGCCGGGACCGCGGCGCACCGGACCACCGCTGAGGACGCCGGGGGAGTGAAGACCGGGGAGGAACAAGCCGGCCCGCGCCTTTGGCGGAGCGGCCGTATTTCCGCGCGACCCGCACACGCTCCGGGTTCTACGATCCCCCGGTACGGCCGAGTGGTGCGGGGGTGGCGATGAGCCGGGACGTCGGGGACGGAACGACGGTGGCGGTGCGCTTGGCGCAGGGCGTGCCGCTGCGGGACGCCCTGCCCGCCGCCGGCACCGGTGACTGGCTCGCGCTGGACGCGGGGGTGCGGCAGTTGGCCTGGTACCGGGGGAACCCCGCGCCGGAGTGGGAGCACACCGCCGCGTTGCCCGCCGATCCGACGCGACTGGACGAGTCCCGGGCGGCGCTGGCACTGTGCCACCGGGACGGGCGGATCCGCCGGGCCGCACTGCACCACTCGGCGCGGTATCCCGGCCTGCTGCCTCTGGCCGTGATCCGCTGTGCCGACTGGGCGGAGCCGGTGCGCGAGTGCGCCCGGGAACTCCTGCGCGAGGCACTGGACGTGGACACCGCCGTCGGCCTCGCACCGCTGCTCCTGCGCGTCGGCCGCCGCGACCGGGGCCTCTTCGGCGTCGAACTGCTCGAGGAGGTCCTGAGCCGAGCCCCGCGCGGACGGTTGGCCGCTCTGTTCTCCCATCCCGACCGCACTGTGCGGCGGTTCACGTACCGGCTGGCCGCCGACCGCCGCTTCCTCCGTCCCGCCGAGCCGGCCCGCGCGGCCGCCCGGGACGGCCCGGCCAGGCGGGACCGTTCCTCGGCGACCGGTCCGCCCTGGTGCGTGCCCGCGCCCGCTACGTGATGCGGCGGAACGGCGGCGAACCGGTGGCCTGGTGCCGGACGCGGTGTGCGGCACCGGACGCCCCCGGGCTGCTGCCGGGGGCGGTCATCGGGCTGGCCGAATGCGGGAGTCGCGCCCCGGGGCGCGCGCGGCCGCAGGCAGGTCGACGGCCACGGGCCTTGCCCAGGCCCCCGGGGGTGTCTTCACAGGGGCGTATGAGACTGTCCGGTCATGTCGCAGATGACGAGGGGGCTGGAGGCGGCCCTGTCCGGAGCGTCGTCCCCCTCGTGGTCGCAACGTGCCGGTGCCGGGCGTGCCCTTGCCCCCTTCGCCGATGTTCCCGAGGCCGCGGAGGCGCTGGTGGGGCTGCTGCTGGACGCCGAGGACACGGCGGTGACCCGGCAGACAGCAGAGGCTCTGATCCTGGCGGGGACGGTGGCCGCCGTGAGGCTCATCGCTCTCGCGGCTGCCGAGGCCGATGACAACCAGGCCGACTGGATGCGGACCGGGGTACATGACGCGCTCGCGGGAACGGACGGTGTGCCGGACATCGCAGTGGTCTGCGGACAGCTCGCCCGGTCCTACGAAGCAGCTGTCCGCCGGGGCGCCGCGGAGATTTCGGCGTGGGCCGACGACACACGATGCTGATGCGAGTCGAACCCCTGCCATCGGGTCACCGCCCGCGGCGTCGCCCGCCCGCCAGGTCCTCGCGACCGTCGGCCCCACCGGACACGTGGGCTTCTACGCCCGCGCTTCCGGCTTTCCCGAAGTGACGGAGCCGCCGTGGTTCTCCGTCGCCGACGCGCTCCACGCCCGTTTTCCGGCACGTGCGTGACTATCCGTTAGCCCACCCGGGGACCAGCACCACGAACGAGTGATCACCCGTCGAGAGACAAGGCACCCGGCGTCCCTCAACGGGCTGGAATCGGCACCGCCGACGGTCGCCACTCCCGCCTGAGCAACCCGAACACCCACGTGTCGGACACCTCGCCGTTCACGACGCAGTCTTCCCGCAGCGTTCCCTCGCGCACGAATCCGATCTTCTCCAGCACCCGGGCGGACGCCTCGTTGCGCGTGTCGGTCTCGGCCTGGACCCGATTCAAATCCAGTGTGCCGAATGCCCACCGCAGCAAGGCATGCGCGGCCTCGGTCGCGTAGCCGTGACCCCACACCGCATCGTCGAGGCAGTAGCCCAACGACGCGCTGCGGTAGTCCGGGTTCCATCCGACCAGACCGCACCAGCCGACGAACGCCCCGTCGGAAGCGCGGTCGATGGCCACCCGCGCCCCGGTGCCCTCATCCGCCATCTTCCGGCACATCGCGATGAAACGATCGGCGCGGGCCCGTTCCTTCCACGGCGGGGAGTCCCAGTAACGCATCGCGTAGGCGCTGCCGTGCAGCGCGAACAAGGGGCCCGCGTCCGTGTCGGTGAAGGGGCGCAGGCGCAGGCGAGCGGTGTGCAGTACGGGGGTGGCCAAAGTCATGCGGACCATCTTGTGTCCTCGTGAGGCAGGCGGAACACCGAATATCCGGTCCCGGCCCGGGCGCGATCGGAATCCGCCCGGCGGGTCGTGGCGCCGTAGGCTCCAGGGCATGCACAGCACCCTGACGGAGCATGCCCGATGCCTGTACGGAGACGAGTACCGCCCCGTGCCGGAGTGCGACCTCGAACACCGGGAGCACTACTTCGTCGAGGAGCTGACGTTCGCCGACGCGGACGCGATTCTCGCCATGCTGCGTGAACTCTGTCCGTACACGGCGGACGGCCACCTGCCGGTCTGGGTCCGGAATCTGGCCTACCGGCTGGTGCTCCTGCAGCGGCCGGACGAGCCGGCGCTGATGCGGGAGGCCGCCGAGAACCTGTGGTCGCACGGCCCGGACTGGGACGGCATCGCGGCCGGCCTGGTGCGGCGGGCCGATGCCCTGGAAGCGGGCCGTTCCACACCTCAAGCCGGTGCCCGGCGCGGCCCCTGACCTCCATCGGCTTTTCCGGACCGCTTGCGGGCCGGGGGCGCGGACATGAGTGAATGCTCTACGGTGACTTGCTCCTGCCACCCGAGTGGGTGTGTCCGGAGTGGGCGAAGGAGGGGATCGTGCGCGGAAAGCACGGGTGAGGAGCGGTCCGGCGAGCGGTGGCACTGCTGGCGGTCGGAGCCGCCGGGCTGATCGGCCTGCCGGGGAGCGCGGCCGCGTGGCCGCTGTCCGCCCCCGGGGACATCAACGGCGACGGCTACCGGGACGTGGTGCTCCCCGCGCCGGGCGCGACCGTGGCGGGCGAGCGGGGCGCCGGGGCGGTGGTGGTGCTGTACGGATCGTCCACCGGGGTCTCCGCGAAACGCCGGGCGGTGGTGACGCAGAACTCCACCGGTGTCCCCGGAGCGGCGGAGGCGGACGACCGGTTCGGGTTCTCGACCGCGCTGGCGGACCTGGACCGGGACGGCTACACGGACCTGGTCGTCGGAACGCCCGGCGAGGACCGCGGCACGGCCCGCGACGCCGGCATGGTGTCGGTGCTGTGGGGCAGCGCGTCGGGGCTGTCCGCGGGCGTGAACCTGCCGACCCCGGTCGAGACGGGCTGGGGAGCCGGCCGGGATGTGGCCGCGTTCTTCGGCCCGTCGGACGTGCAGGTGCTGATCGCGAACTACAACGAAGCCACCCGCCTGACCGGACCGTTCACCCGGTCCGGTGGGGTGGGCCGGTCCGTCCGGCACGACGAGGCCGGATGGATGGGCACCGTCGAGCTGGGGGACCTGAACGGCGACGACAGCGCCGACCGTGTGATCGTCACCGGCCGGGCGGGCGGCCACAGCGGCGGCCTGGTCTATGTCAACTCCAGCCTCGCCGACTTCCAGCGGACACGCATGGCGGCCGGTGACGGCCTCACCACCGCTGTCGGTGACGTCAACGGTGACGGCTACGGGGACCTCGTCGTCGGCGACCCGGACGAGCCGACCGCCGAAGGCCCGGCCGGTCACCTCGGTGGCGCGGTCCACGTGTGGTTCGGCTCCGCCCGCGGTGTGGACCACGGAGCCCAGCCGGTGACCGTCCACCAGGACACCGCCGGGGTGCCCGGAGTCGGCGAGCGCCACGACCGCTTCGGAGCCGCGGTCGCCGTCGCGGACCTGGACGGGGACGGCGTGGGCGACATCGTGGCAGGAGTGCCCGGCGAGGGCCTCGGCGACATCGGAGGGGCCGGCAGCGCCGTGGTCGTCCCCGGCCGGCGTACCGGGGGGCTCGGACGGGACGCCTACGCCTTCCACCAGGGGACCGCCGGAGTGCCCGGCGGCTCGGAGTCGGGCGACTTCTTCGGCAACACGGTCGGGGCGGGGGACGTCGACGGTGACGGCCGCCCCGACCTGATGATCGGCGCCGCGGGCGAGAACGACACGCAGGGCGCGGTCTGGGCGATTCCCGGCGGGACGACCCGCCCGCTGTACTCCTCCGGCGTCATGCTCACCACCGCCGCACTCGGCCTGCCCACACAGCACGACGGCACCCTGCTGGGCGGCGACATGCTCTGGTGACGCACTCTCCGGACGGTGTTCGGCCCCCCGGTGGGCGGCGGGGTGTTCACGGCCGGTTCACGGGGCGTCAGAGCCATCGGCGCCGAGGCCGAACAGCCGGTCGTCGCTCCACCACTGCGGAGTCTCGTCGACGACCGGGGTGAGCTCCAGCAGCGTCACCTCGTTGCGGCCCAGGACGAGATCCACATCGGCGCGCCCGCCGGTGACGGGCACGCTCCGGTGCGAACGGGCGGGTTCGGCGGCCTCGCGGAGGGCGTCGAGTTGGCGGTCGCCGGGTGCGAGCGGCCGTCCCATCTCGCACCAGGCGGCCCAGGGGTTGCCGGCGTCCTCGCTCACGGAGAGACGGCGCGTGAAGGCGGAGCCCCGCACATCCGGGGCGCCGACGGGCAGGGACAGCCGGAGGGTGTGGCCGTCGACCGGCTCACCGCCGGCCGGGTCGGCCGGCGCCCAGGCCAGTACGGTGACGCGGCCGTCGCCGTGCCGTGTCACCAGGTGGTCCTCGCCCCGGGCGAGCACCTGCTCGCCCATCTCGGCCATGAAGGCGTACAGGTGGTAGGTGGGCTTCTTGATCTGCCGGTGTGTCAGCAGCCCGAAGCCGCCGTGGAACGGTGCGGTGGGGATGCCCACCTCCTCGAACACGTCGCTGAACGTCCAGTACGAGAAGGAGTCGGCGATGTCGCCGCCGTTCACCAGCACCGGCGCGAGGTACGCCGCGTGGAAGGCGGTGTCGTGGATCGGGTTGTCCGGCCGGTAGGAGGAGTTGAACTCGGTGATGTGGACCGGCAGTTCCGCGAGTTCGGTGCCCGCCAGCTGCCGCCGCGGGGCGCCGAACTGCTCCAGCAGCGCCGATGCCGGCATGAGCGTCTGGTGAGTGCCGAACGGCACGGGCTGCTCGGGGCCGGAGGAGTAGGCGTGGCGGCTCACGAAGTCGATCGGCAGGCCGCGGGCCTCGACGAACCCGGCGAAGCGCCGGATCCACTCGTCCTCGTACCCCGGCGCCAGTGAGGGTCCGCCGACCTGGAGTTCGGCGTCGACCTCCTTGACGGCCAGTGAGGTCACCTCGTAGAGGCGGTGGTAGGCGTCCTGGTCCGCGGACCAGAATGGTGCCAGGTTGGGCTCGTTCCACACCTCGACGGGCCACCGGCGCACCTGGTCGATGCCGTAGCGGTCGACCAGGTGCCCGATGACGGCGCGGACGAGGTCCGCCCACTCCTTCTCGTCACGGGGAGGGGTGATGTTGCCCTTCCACCAGAACACGGTGTCGTCGCCGGAGGCGAGCCCGGACGGCATGAAGCCGAGTTCGAGGAAGGGCGCGATCCCCGTTTCCAGGTAGGCGTCCACGACCTGGTCGAGGTATGTGAAGGCGTGGCGCACGCGCCGCTCGCCGGCGTGCTCGTAGGGACGGTGGATCCCCATCCCGTCACTGAGCAGGCCGTGTCCCCGGATGTACCGGAAACCGATCTCCTTCTGGACGAGGTCGAGGGATTCCTGGTAGTCGCGCCGCAGCGCGAGGTCGAGCCGGCCTGTGCCGACGCAGTGGCGCCAGGCCTCGGAGAGCCGGGCTGCAGGCTGCCGGGGGACGACGATCCGCATGGTGGGGTTCCTTCGGTGCGGTGCGGTGCGGTGCTCGCTGGAGGCGTTCGGCATGGAAGCCGGCCTCCGGGCCGAGACCGGGAAGCCGGGGCCTGGCCGCCTGCGGCGGTGAGTGGGGCGGTGACTGCGTCGGTAACGATTGGGCAACTTGCGAAAACTCTTGGTTGCTTCTCGCTCGTTTCTGACTGTACACCTTAGCTCCCGCTTCGCGGACGGCCTATAAGTTTGCGCAAACTAAAAGAAGTTGGATCACTGACGACAGATCAGGGAGTTCCACGGTGATGAGGAAGACCCGCAGCATGACGGCTGCCGCGATCGGCTTGGGCATCGCACTCGCCGCCACCGGCTGCGCAGGCGGCGACGGCGGCGACGGTTCGCCCGGCGGTCAGGGCGCACTGACCCTCTGGACGAACGCGATGGAAGGGCGCGGCGCGGAGTACTGGAGAGCCGCCGCGAAGGAGTACCAGTCGCTGCACCCGGACGTCACGATCAAGATCCAGTCGGTTCAGAACGAGGACCTCGACGGCAAGCTGCAGAACGCGCTCAACTCCAACTCCGCACCCGACATCTTCCTGCAGCGCGGCGGCGGCAAGATGCAGGCCATGGTCGACGCCGGTCAGATCCAGGTGCTGGACCTGACCGACACCGACAGGGCCAATGTGGGCGATGCGGCCCTCGAGGGCGTCTCGATCGACGGCAAGGTCTACGCGATGCCGCTCGACACACAGCCCGAGGGCATCTACTACAGCAAGGACCTGTTCAAGAAGGCCGGCATCGCCTCCCCGCCGACGACGATGGACGAACTCAAGGACGCCGTCGCGAAGCTGAAGGCGATCGACGTCGCGCCGATCGCGGTCGGCGCCAAGGACGCCTGGCCGGCCGCGCACTGGTACTACAACTTCGCCCTGCGCGAGTGCAGCCAGGAGGTCATGCAGGAGGCCGCCAAGTCGCTCGAGTTCGACGACCCGTGCTGGACCAAGGCCGGCGAGGACCTGGAGTCGCTCCTGGAGGCCGATCCCTTCCAGAAGGGCTTCCTGACGGCCTCCTCGCAGCAGGGCGCCGGGTCGTCGGCGGGCATGCTCGCCAACCACAAGGCGGCCATGGAACTCATGGGCAACTGGAACCCCGGTGTGATCGCCGACCTGACCCCGGACAAGAAGCCGCTCCCCGACCTGGGCTGGTTCCCCTTCCCCGCCGTACCCGGCGGCAAGGGCGACCCGACAGCCATCATGGGCGGCGCCGGCGGATACTCGCTCTCCAAGGACGCGCCCGAGGAGGCCCTCGACTTCCTCCGGTTCGTCGTGACCAAGGACCAGCAGGAGGCCTACGCCGAGGCCTTCGACACGATCCCGGTGAACAAGGACGCCCAGGGGGTCGTCACCGAGTCCTACAACATCTCGGCACTGCAGGCCTTCAACAAGGCCGCCTACTCGATGCAGTTCCTCGACACCGTGTACGGCCAGAACGTCGGCAACGCCATGAACATCGCCGTCGTGAACCTGATGGCCGGCAAGGGCTCCGCCGCCGACATCGTCAAGGATGTCAAAGCCGCCGCCGAGAAGGGCTGAGTAAGCAGACATGAGCAACACCCCGGGCACTGACACGGCCGACGGCCGCCAGTCGCAGGGCACGCCCGGAGCCGGGGACGCGGCCGTGTCCGCGCCCCCGGCTTTGCCGCGAGCGGCTGCGCACCGCCGGAGCCGTGCCAGGACGCGACTGGAGATCGCGGCCTTGTCCGCACCGGCGGTCATCACGTTCCTGGCGTTCGTGATCTTCCCGGTCGCGCTCGCCGCGTACTACGGCTTCTACCAGTGGAAGGGCTACGGGGACCCCACCGACTGGGTCGGCCTGAACAACTACAAGCTGATCCTCACCGACCCCGCCTTCCACGACGTCCTGTGGCACAACGGCCTGATCCTGGTGCTCTCACTGGCCATCCAGGGCCCGCTGGCGATCGTCCTGGCACTCCTGCTCAACCAGAGGATCCGCGGCCGCTCGACCATCCGCGTCCTGATCTTCGTGCCCTACATCATCTCCGAGGTCATCGTCGGCACCGGCTGGAGCCTGATGCTCCAGAGCAACGGGGCCGTCAACGACCTGCTGCGCCGCATCGGCCTGGGCTCCCTGGAGACCGACTGGATCGCCGACCCGGACCTGGCCATCTGGACGCTGATGGTCATCATCACGTGGAAGTACATCGGCTTCGCGGTGATCCTGATGCTCGCCGGCCTGCAGTCGATCCCCGACGAGATCTTCGAGGCCGCGCAGATCGACGGCGCCTCCTACTGGCAGATCCAGCGCCGCATCACGCTGCCGCTGCTGGGGCCGACGATCCGCATCTGGGCGTTTCTGTCGATCATCGGCTCGCTGCAGTTGTTCGACCTCGTCTACATCATCTGGGGCCAGTACGTCTCGGGCACCGCCGGCACCTCGACCATGGCGATCTACATGCTCGCCCAGGGCCGCAACGCGGGCAACTACGGCTACGGCAGCGCCGTCGCGGTCGTGATGTTCCTGATCTCGCTCGCCGTCGCGCTGCTCTACCAGCGCTACGTCCTGCGCCGCGACCTCCAGGGCTCCGTCACCGAAGGGACCGTGTGATGAGTGCGACGACCGCCACCCCCAAGGTGCCCTCCGCGACGGAGCCGAAGCCGCCCACCGGCCGCCGCGGCGACCGTGACAGGCCGCAGAAGTGGGGGAGCCCCGTCACCTACTTCGTCGCGCTGCTCTTCGTCGGCGTCTGCGTCGCACCGGTGCTCTTCATCGTGCTCGGCGGGTTCCGCACCAACTCGCAGATCACCACGGAACCGGCCGCCCTTCCGAATCCCTGGGTGGCCGGCAACTACATCGACGTACTGAAGTCGACGATGTTCTGGGGCGAGTTCGCCAACTCCCTCGTCGTCGCGGTCGCGAGCACCGCGGGCATCGTCGTCCTCGGCCTGATGGTGAGCTTCGTGATCGCACGCTACGACTTCAGGCTCAAGGGCGCGATGTACTCCCTGTTCGCTGCGGGCCTGATGTTCCCGATGGTCGTCGCGATCACTCCGCTGTACCTCGTCGTCAAGGACCTCGGTCTCGTCGACAACCTGCTCGGCGTGATCATCCCGCAGATCGCCTTCGGCCTGCCGGTGACCGTCATCATCCTGGTGCCGTTCCTGCGGGCCATTCCGAACGAGATCGAGGAGGCCGCGGCCATCGACGGCATGAGTCGGCTCGGGTTCTTCTTCCGCATGGTGGTCCCGCTGTCGCTGCCCGGTGTGGTCACCGTCGGCATCCTCGGGTTCGTCGGCAGCTGGAACAACTACATCCTGCCCCTGTACATCCTCAACTCGCAGGCGAACTACACCCTGCCGCTCGGTGTCCAGGTGTTCTCCTCGCAGTACTCCACGGACACCGCGAAGGTCCTCGCCTTCACCTCGCTCGCCATGCTGCCCGCACTGATCTTCTTCTCGGTCTTCGAGAAGCGGATCGTCGGCGGTCTCACCGGCGCCGTGAAGGGCTGAAACCGGCACCGGAAACCGAACCGAACCGTCCCGCGCCTGCCCCCACCGTGTCCACGGCGGGGGCAGGCCGCCGACCGACGGTATCGCTCAGCCCACGACCCACCCCGTGCCCTCCCCGGAAAGGACCGCCGAATTGCCCCGCGCCCGCATCGAGCTCGACAGGCAGGCCGTCATCGCCCCTGTCCGACGCCGCACCTTCGGCTCGTTCGTCGAGCACCTCGGCCGCTGCGTGTACACCGGGCTCTACGAGCCCGGACACCCGAGCGCGAACGACGAGGGGTTCCGCATGGACGTCGTCGAACTCGTCAGAGAGCTCGGCTGCACGACCATCCGCTACCCGGGCGGCAACTTCGTCTCCGGGTTCCGCTGGGAGGACTCGATCGGCCCGCGCGACAAGCGCCCGGTGCGCCGCGACCTCGCCTGGCGCTCGATCGAAACGAACCAGGTCGGCCTCGACGAGTTCGCCGGATGGCTCAAGCTCACCGGCTCCGAACTGATGCTGGCGGTCAACGTCGCCACACGAGGCATCCTGCCCGCACTGGACCTGCTCGAGTATGCCAACCACCCGTCCGGCACGGCCCTTTCGGACCTGCGCATCGCCAACGGCACACCGGAACCGCACAACGTGCGCATGTGGTGCCTGGGCAACGAGATGGACGGACCCTGGCAGACCGGGTTCATGACGGCGGACGACTACGGCAAGATCGCCGCCCGCACCGCCGCCGCGATGAAGCGGGCCGACAAGGACCTCGAACTCGTCGTCTGCGGCTCCTCCGGATCCGGCATGCCGACCTTCGGCGACTGGGAACGCACGGTGCTCGAGCACGCCTACGACCACGTCGACTACGTCTCGTGCCACGCGTACTACCAGGAGCACGACGGCGACCTCGGCTCCTTCCTCGCCTCGGCCATCGACATGGACTACTTCATCGACACCGTCGTCGCCACCGCCGACCACGTGGGGCACAAGAAGCGCTCGGGAAGGAAGATCAACGTCTCCTTCGACGAGTGGAACGTCTGGTACCTCAAGGAGCACCAGGAGTCCGAGGAGGCCTACGACGAGTGGCGCCACGCCCCCCGGCAGCTCGAGGACAAGTACACGGTGGCGGACGCCGTCGTCGTCGGAAACCTGCTGATGACGCTCCTCAAGCGCAGCGACCGCGTCACCTCGGCATCGCTCGCGCAGCTCGTCAACGTGATCGCTCCGATCATGACCGAGCCCGGCGGCCCGGCCTGGCGGCAGACGACCTTCCACCCGTTCTCGATCACGAGCCGGCTCGCGTCCGGCGAGGTGATCCGGCCCGTGATCGAGGCCCCGACCTACGAGACCGCGCGCCACGGCGAGGCGTCCGTCATCGACGCCGTCGCGACCGCCGACGAGGACCGGGCCGCGGTCTTCCTCGTCAACCGCGACCTGGCCGAGGCCGCGCAGGTCACGATCGATGTGCGCGGCCTCGGCTCCTCGCGCATCGCCGAGGCGGTCACGCTCGCCGACTCCGATGTGTACGCGAGGAACACACTCGCCGAGCAGCACCGGGTGACCCCCGCCGCGAACCCGAGCGCGGCACTCGCCGACGGCCTGCTCACCATCGAGCTGCCGCCGGTGTCGTGGACGGCGGTCGCCCTGCGATGAGCCAGGACACCGAACCCGGCCGGGATCCGGACCCGGTGGCCGAGCGCCGCGAGACGACCTGTGCGCTGCGCGACGGAACACGGCTGCGGACCGTCCTGCTGGTCCCGCACGGCAGCGGGCCGTGGCCGGCCCTGCTGACCCGTCACCCCTACGACGCGGCCCGTGACGAGCACGAGGGGATGCTCGACGTCCGGCGTCTGGTCGCCGCCGGATACCTCGTCGCGCTCCAGGACGTGCGGGGGCGCTTCGGCTCCGAAGGGGTCTTCGACCCGTGCGCGCAGGAGGTGGCCGACGGCGCCGACGCCGTGGCCTGGCTCGCGGCGCTTCCCGAATGCACCGGCGCCGTCGGGATGTGGGGCGCCTCCTACGCCTCGGACACCCAGTTCAGTGCCCTTTTGGGAGGCGCTCCGGCTCTTCGGGCGATCGCCCCCGCCATGACGCCGACGATGTCGGCGCTCGACGGCTTCCGGTTTCGCGGCGGTGTGCCGGAGATCGGAAGCACCCTCGCGTGGACGCACTACGCGATCGCCCCGGACCTGATCGCGCGCATCGAATCCGCCCGCGAACGGGAGGCCGAGCGGAAACGGTGGGAGGCGACCGAGCGCGCGATCGGATCCGGGGAAGCGTTCCGGGCCGGCGCCCTGAGCGCCTGCCCGGACGCCGAGGCGATCGTCGTGTGGGGCCTGGACCGGTTGCGGGAGCCGCTGGGGTCGGCGCGGCACCGCGCCGGGAAGATCGTCGACCGGATCGACGCGATCGACGTCCCGGTCTTCCTGATCGGCGGGTGGTTCGACGTCTTCCTCGGGTCGACCCTGGAGATCTACCGGCGTCTGCTGCGCCGCGCGAAGGACACCGGCGGGCCGGCGCCCCGCCTTCTGATCGGCCCCTGGACGCATGACGACATGTCGGGCCGGACAGCAGGCGTGGATTTCGGGCCGGGCGCGTCCGCCGGTGATCTCGGCGGCAGCGGGGACCTCACCGCGCAGCACGTGCGGTGGTTCGACGCCGCCCTGCGCGCGGGCCCGGCGGACGTGCCGCCGGTGCGTGTTTTCCTGATGGGCTCGAACCGGTGGATCGAGCTGGAGGAGTTTCCCCCGCGCGGCACACGGACGCTCGAGCTGTACCTGGGCGCCGGGGGATCGCTTGCGGCCGAGCCGGCCGGGAGCGGTGAACGGCGGCTGACCAGTGATCCGGCATCCCCGGTGCCGACGTGCGGCGGTGCGGTGCTGCTCTTCGCACCGTTCGAGGCGGGGCCTGCCGACCAGGCGGCGGTCGAGGCGCGGTGTGACGTGGTGTCGTGGCGCACCGTGCCGCTCGCCGAGGAGCTCACGGTGATGGGCGCGGTTCGCGCCGTCGTCCGTCTCACGACCACGGGAACGGACGCGGACGTGGTCGTGCGGCTGTGCGACGAACACCCGGACGGCAGCAGCCGCGTCATCGCCGACGGAGTGCAGCGGGGATCGGCGCGGCTGGTCGACCCGGTCACGGGCCTGGGCGACAGGCTGCCGGTCGAGCCGGACCAGGAGCAGGAGTTCGCCGTGGACCTCTGGTCGACGGCGCACACGTTCCTGCCGGGCCACCGGGTACGGGTCGACATCGCACCGAGCTCGTCACCCCGCTGGGATGTGGGACGCAACGTCTTCGAACCGGCCGGGGCGATGCGGGCCGGGGCGATGGAGGCGCCCACCGTGGCGGAATACACGATCCACCACGGCGCCGCCCATCCGAGCCGCCTGATCCTGCAGGTCGTGACGGCAGCGCCGCAGTAGCACCGCGACGAGACCGGCCGGGGACACGCCCGCCGGTCTCACCGGCGTGCCGCTGAGGCCGCCGGGGCCGGCCCGGTGGAGGCCCGTACGACCAGCTCGGTGGCCAGCTCCATACGGGCGGGGGACCGGGCGCCGCCGTCCTCGCCCCGGGAGAGCTCGACCAGGAGCTTGACCGCCGCGGCGCCCAGCTCG
This sequence comes from Streptomyces sp. ICN903, assembly GCF_022015835.1. Classification (NCBI taxonomy): domain Bacteria; kingdom Bacillati; phylum Actinomycetota; class Actinomycetes; order Kitasatosporales; family Streptomycetaceae; genus Streptomyces; species Streptomyces sp. ICN903. The sequence goes on from NZ_JAKMAY010000126.1 coordinate 13,855, forward strand.
GTGCTGGGCTGCCTGACGGTCGTCAGTCCGGGGGTGATGTACTGCGCCTCGGGCAGGTCGTCGAAGCCGATGACGCTGATGTCCTGGGGGATCCGCAGGCCCCGGGCGTCCAGTGCGTCGTAGATGCCCAGTGCCATGGAGTCCGCGCAGGCGAAGATCCCCGTGATCCCCGGGTCGCCGTCGAGCAGGGTGTGGGTGGCGGTCACGGCCTTGGCGCGGTTCCACCCGCCGTAGGCCACGGACACCGTGGCGCTGCCGCCGGTCGCCGTGTCGGCCGCCGCACGGAAACCGTCGACGCGCGCCCGGCTGAAGAGATGGCGGGCGTGGCCGGCGACGACCCCCATCCGCTCGTGGCCGAGGGACAGGAGGTGTTCGGCGGCCATGCGGCCGCCGTCCCAGTTCGCCACGCCGACACTCGCCATCCCCGACGGCGGTGTGCTCATCGGGTCGATCAGCACCACGGGGACGCCTGCGGCACCGAGCGCGTTGAACTCCCGCGAGTTGGGATCGACCAGCGTCCCGATCGCGCCGATGGTGCGCCTGCGCAGGACCCGCGACACCCAGTCGCCGTGCGGCTCGGCGAGTGTCAGCACGACATCGAGCCCCGCTGCCGCCGCCTCTCGCCCGACCCCGGCTATCAGCAGGTTCGCCCACGACCCCTCGAAGTGGGTGACCACGAGGTCGAGCACGTTGGACAAGCCGCTCTCGTCCCGCGAGTTCTCGCTCTTGGGCCCGGTCCGGCGGGTGTAGCCGACAGCCTGTACGGCTTCCATGACCTTCGCGCGCGTCTCGGCCGAGACGTCGGTTCCGCCTCGCAGCACCTTGGACACGGTGGGCACGCTCGTGCCGGCGGTTTTGGCCACCAAGGACAGGGTGGGGCGAGATCCGGCGGAGCGAGGGGGCATGGAGGACAGGTTATCCGGCGGGGAAGCCGCCCAGGACGCCGGGCCGGTACCGCAGCGGGCACCTCTCGGTCCGGCGTCGCCGGTCACCGCGTCCTGGGGCACGGCCTCGCTGCAGGCCGCGTACGGCACCCGCGCGCCGGGGGTCACGCGGAGGGCGTCGAGGCCGGGGTGTACTCGAACCAGTCGAAGGCGACCGTGCCCTCGGTGGCGTACATGCCGATCACACGGCCGGTGAAGCCGCAGGCGACCTCGGTGGACAGGTAGCGCCCGTCCAGTTCGGCGAGGGGCCGGGCGCTCGGGGCTCCGGGATCGCCGAGCCAGAAGGCGATGGTGTCGGGGCCCGTGGTACCGCCGTCGGTGAGTTCGGGCGACGCGGGCACGAGGTCGGACGTCCGGATCGTCACGGCGAGGGTCAGCGGTCCGGCCGGGACCGGCCGGGCGGCCACGGTCTGGCGCAGCGGACCGATCCGGGCGACGACGCGGGCCTGCCCGTCGCCGATCTCCAGCTCGTAGTGGTGGGCCTCGTCCAGGCGCACGCACAGGCCGCCGCGTCCCGTGCCCGGGTCGATCGCGGCGGTGGCGCGGCAGTCGTGGTGCTGCTGGCGGCGGCCGACGAAGGTGTATCCGGGGCGGTCGAGGGTGGGGCCGGTGGCGCGGAGGACCAGCCGGCCGGGGCGCTCGGTGAGCGACCAGGAGCCCTCCGGACGGGCGAACGGCGAGATCCAGTGCGGCGCGAGGG
>NZ_JAKMAY010000127.1:0-15474 GCF_022015835.1 Streptomyces sp. ICN903
GCTCCCCTCCTCCTCCCGGCCACGGGTGAGCAGCAGGGAGAGCAGGGCCGCGCACGGCCCGGCCGTCATGCCGGCGAGGAGTGGCACAGCCGTGCCCTGGTCGCCCAGCCCCATCAGCGGGGCCACCGCCGCGCCCACCGCGCTCTGCAGTGTGCCCAGGACCGCCGATCCCGTGCCGGCCGCCCGCGGTACGCAGCCGATGGCCAGGGCCGTCGCGTTGGCGAACACCAGGCCCAGCCCGAGGAAGTTCACGGTCAGCAGCACCAGCACGAGCGGCGTTCCGAGCCGTCCGGTCAGCGCGGCCGCCATGGCCGCCCCCATGGGGACGGCCATGGCCGCGAGCCCTGCGACCAGGAGCCGGGCGGGCCGGAAACGGGAGACGAGCCGGGCGTTGGCCGCGCTCGACAGCGTCGCGGTCAGTGCTCCGGCCGAGAACGCCATGGACATCTGCCGCATGTCCATCCCCAGCACCTCCTGGAACAGGAACGGTGATGCGGCTATGTAGCAGAACAGACTGCCGCTGCCGAAGACGAAGGCGAGCGTGTGGCCGAGGTAGTGGCGGTTCGCCAGAACGGCGCCCGCCGCCCCCAGCGCGGCGGGCAGACCGGCGGTTCTGCGCCCGTTCTCCGGCAGGGTCTCGGGAACGGCGATGAGCGCGCCGAGGAACATCAGTGCCGAGGCCGCGGCCAGCGCCCAGAAGACACCTCGCCAGCCGAAGGCCCCTGCCACCGCGCCACCGAGCAGTGGGGCCACGATCGGGGCGAGGCCGCCCAGCGCCATCAGGATGCCGAACAGCCGGGCGGCGGCCCCGCCCTCCGCGACGTCCGACACGACGGCCCGGCCGACGACGATGCCCGCCGCACCGCTGAAGCCCGTGACGAAACGGAGGGCGATCAACCACTCCGTCGTGGGAGCCACCGCGCACAGGGCGGTGGCCACGGTGCACACCGCCGAGCCCAGCAGGATCGGGCCGCGCCTGCCGAAGCGGTCGGAGACCGGGCCCAGCACGAGCTGTCCCGCCGCGAGTCCGACGAGGAAGGCGGTGAGGGTGAGCTGGACGCCCGAGGCATCCGTTCCCAGGTCGTCCGCCATGCGAGGGAAGGCGGGCAGGTACATGTCCGTACCGAGCGGCACGACGAAGGACAGCAGGGCGAGCGCGGCGGTGAGCAACGGCGTCGGTAAGGGGCGGGAAGACATCGGGGGCATCGCGGTTCTCCGGGGTTCCGGCGAGCTTGGAAAGCCGCAGCAGCAAGTTATAGTTATAGAACTATAACTGATAGTACCCTGGCGCGATGAAGGAAGAACAGGACGGCGCGGCGCAGGGAGAGGAACTGCTCTCCCAAGCCAGGGAGCTGACCCCGGCCCTGTACGCGCTGGCCCGGGTGCTGCGCCTCCGCGGAGTGCGCGAGGCCGGTCTGGCGCAGCTGCCGCCCTCCGAGCTGGAGGTGCTGCGCTACGTGCTGGACGCACCGGGCACGTCTCTGGGCGAGCTGGCCCGCGCTCTCGGCCTGCGCACCAGCAACGCGAGCACGACCGTGCGCGGCCTGGTCGCCCAGGACCTCCTCCGGCGAGAACCGGACCCCCGCGACCGCCGCCTGGTCCGCCTGCACCCCACGATGAACGCCGTTCACGGCATGGCCCGCGTCGAGGGTGCCTGGGCGGAGGTCTTCGCCCAGGCACTCGGCGAACTCGCCGACGGGGAAAGGGAGTCGCTCACCGCGGCCCTGCCCGCCCTCCGCGCCCTGGGCCGGGCTCTCATGACACACCGCCAGGAAGCCGCGCGGAGCACGTGAGCCCGGCGGGCGGCGTCCTCACACCGGCTGGCCGACCGGCCTGACGGTGACGGTGTTGACGTCCACGCCGGACGGCTGCCCGATCGCCCACACGACGGACGCGGCGATCTGCTCGGCGGTCAGCAGCGGGCCGTCCGGCGGGCCGCCCGCGCCGTCCCAGAAGGGCGTCTCCACGCGCCCCGGGGCGATCAGGGTCACGCCCACGCCGTCGCCGGTCACCATGCGCCGGGCGTTCTCGGCGAGGCCGGTGACCGCCCACTTCGTCGCGCCGTAGAGGTTGCCGGGAGTGGGGACGAGGCCCGCGACGCTGCCGACGAGGACGACGCGCCCGCGCGAATCGCGCAGCGCGGGCAGCGCCTCCCTGATCAGCAGGGCCGGACCCAGGACGTTGGTCAGCACCATCTCGCGCCACTGGGCGGGGTCGCCGTCGGCGACGGTGCCGCCGGTGGCGAACCCGGCGTTGGCGACGGCGTTGTCCAGCCGCCCCCACCTCTCCACGGCCGTCTCCACCGCCGCGCGGACCGATTCGTGGTCGGCCGCGTCCCCGGCGATCGTCAGCAGGTCCTCCGGATCACCCAGCTCTCCGGCCAGCCGGCGCAGGCGCTCCTCGCGGCGACCGGTGACGGCGACCCGGTGGCCGCGCTCCAGCAGCAGCCGGGCGGCGGCCGCGCCGATGCCGCTGCCGCCGCCCGTGATCAGCGTGACGGGACGCTCCGCCGCGCTCCGTGCTCCGCTCCGTGTTCCGTTGTCGGCCGTGTGCTCGGCCGCGCGCTCGGCGGTGTGCTCGGTCATGTCTCCCCCAGCGGTCTCGGGGCGCCGCCCGGTGTCGCGCGGCGCCGCCCGGTGTCGGACGGTGTTTCCGACAGTGGGGAGTCCATCACCTGGAGTGCTCTCCATGGCAAGCACCGCCGGGCGGTGCGTACGCGCGCGGGCGGCGGGGGCCCGGTCCGCGAGGACGCCGGACCGCCCGCCGCCCGTGCGGCGAGGGGCTTCGGGTCAGCCGAAGTCCACGTCGCTGCAGATGTAGTAGACCTGGTCGGCGTGCGAGGCCTTCCAGATCGTGTAAACAATGTGGTGCCCGCTGCGGCCGGGAGCGCTGACGTCCACCCTGATGTCCGAGGCGGGGGCGTACCTGCCGGTCGTCTCGATCAGCTCCAGGTCGCCCCATCCCAGGCGCTGGGTGGTGGGGTCGAAGCCCTGGCGGGTGACGTAGATCTGCAGGTAGTCGGCGCCGTGCCGGGCCTGGTCGCGCAGGTGCACGGTGAAGTCGCGGCCGACGCTCGTCTTCTTCCACCGGCCGGGGACGTCCATCGCGCGGTAGCGGCCGTCGCTGGTGTGCCCGGCGCTGCACAGCTGGCCGTCGGGGACGAACGCCCGGTGGTTGCCGCCGACGTTGTCGCGGTAGAGGCCGTTCCAGTTCCACATGGCGTTGGTGTCGGTCTGCCACGCCTGCCAGCACATCGGGTCTTCCTGCTGCATGGCCGGGTTCTGGAAGTCGCTGCCCCAGCGCAGCCAGCAGCCGTAGTTGCGGGAGGCGGGGTCGATGACCGAGCCGTGGGCGGAGGCGGTCCCGGCCCACGGGAGCATGCCGAGCAGCACGGCGGCCAGCACGGCGAGGAGGCGGGCCGTCCAGCGGCCACCTAAGACGCGCTCATGACAATTCATCGCGGACACTTCGCTTTCACGCTGTGAGGGGATGCGGGGGTGCGGTCTGGGAGCGCTCCCAGACCGTCATTCGTGCGTTCCCCCGTGGCAACCGGACCGAAACACATTCGACAGTAATTCGACAGAAATCCACTTCCGGGCCGCCGGACGCGGCCACTCGCGCCGCGGCACCGCAGACACAGCCGAGACAGCCGAGACAGCCGAGACAGCCGAGACCGTGGCATCGTCGGCGCCGTGCCCTTCGACCACAACGACCACTACCACCGGCTGCTGCTGCGGCAGATACCGCCCGGCTGCCGTACCGCCCTCGACGTCGGCTGCGGGACCGGGCGCTTCGCACGGCTGCTCGCGGGGCGGGGAATCGGGGTGGACGGGATCGACGCGTCGGCCGAGATGATCGGGGCCGCCCGCGCGGCATCGGCCGGCCTGCCGCCGCGGTACCGGCCGGACTTCCGCCACATGGACGCCACCCGCGCCGAACTGCCGCCCGGCCGCTACGACTTCGTCTCCTGCCTGGCCGCCCTCCACCACATGCCGTTCGGCACCGTCGCCGCGCTGCGGGACGCGCTGGCGCCCGGCGGCGTCCTGGCCGTGCTGGGCTGCTACCGGGAGGCGTCCCCGGCCGACCGGGCCTGGAGCCTGGCCGCCGTGCCCGTCAACGCGGCCGCCCGGATCGCGGTCGCCGCACGGGAGGCGGCCCGTCCGCGCGGTGGCCGCGATCCCGGCCCGCCGTCCGCCGGAGCGCCGGTGAGGCGGCCGGAGGCGACGCTGGAGGAGATACGGCGGGAGGCGGCCGCCCTGCTGCCCGGAGCGACCCTGCACAGACTGCTGTTCTGGCGGTACCTGCTGGTCTTCCGCAAGCCCGGCGCGGACGGCTGACCCGCCCGGCCGCCCGACCGAGCGGCCTGCCCGTCAGCCGCGCACCCGGGAGGAGTCCACGGCCAACACCCCGGCCAGCGCGGGGTGCGCCCGCCCCGGGTCGACCGTCGTGATCGCGTACCTCGCCACTCCGGCCACCACGAACGGGTCCCGCGCGGCGATCTCCTCCACCGCGGCCCGGTCGACACCGCGCGCCAGTATCGCGCCCCCGTGCCCGGCGGGCACCGTCTGACCGGACAGCAGGAAGACGCCCTCCCGGTGGTGGCGCTCCAGGAAGTCCACATGGGCGGCGACATGCGGCTCCGCCCGCTCCGGCGCGCCCGTGTACTCCAGCACCAGCAGATGCAGCATCCGTTCCCCCACCCGCGCAAACCGACGTGTCCGGCACGGCCGCCCCTGCGGCGGCCGGCCGGTCCATCAGCCTACGAGCCGCCGGAAGCGCCCCCTTGCCTCCCCCCGTACAGCCGGTCGAGGCCGACGAGCAGCACCTCGCCGTCCGCCTCCGCCGCGCGCAGGGCCGGGGTGAAGCCCGCCCCGGAGTAGCAGGCGGGACGGGTGCGCGCGGTGTCCTCGCCGTGGGCGGCGAGATGGGCGATCAGCCGGCGCAGCCGCTCCAGGTGGGCCACGTCCAGCACCTCGTCCCAGCGGGCCAGCCCGACCGACAGCAGCGCGCCGGGGCGCTCCCCGGCCGGCCCCCGCACCACCACCTCGGCGGCGGGGGCGGCGTCCGGCGGCGGATGGGCCGGGGAGCCGTGGAACGCCGTGGCGGGCGCCTCACCGAAGACCCCGGGGCCGGCGTACCGTACCGCCCAGTCCCGGCACAGCCGGGCGAAGTGCGGCGCCGCCACCCGCGCCCGGAAGACGGGAAGCGCCCGGCGCCACAGGGCGGCGGGATCCTCCCGCTCCGCCGACGGGCGCCGCGGCCGGACGACCGCGTACTCGAAGGCGAGCAGCGGCTCGGCGATCCGCAGCCGGGTGACGTTCGGGCGCAGCGCGTCGGGTTCGGCGCCCAGCAGGCCGCTCTCGTGCAGCAGTTCCAGACAGCGGGAGACGTCGGGCAGCGGGACCTCCACGCGCTCGGCGATCTCGCCGGCCGTGGAGTGACCCGAGGCGACGGCGGCGAGCACGGAGTGGCTCAGGGCGCGGTCGAGGTGGTCGGTCTCCTCCAGCAGCAGCAGCCGCGCCTCGCGGTACAGGGGCGTGCCCGGGTTCAGGGCCGTCCGGCACACCCAGGCGTCGAAGTCGTCCGGCCCGCCGGGGGTGTCGCCGCGGACGTGGTCGTACCGGTAGGCGGGGGTGCCGCCCACCACGGCGTGCACCAGGAACGCCAGGCGGGGGTCGTCCAGGTCCCACATGCGCGCGGCCTGCCGGAAGTCCGGCGGGCGCACCTCCATCTCCAGGTCCGCCAGCCCGTGCAGCGGCGAGGGGCCGCTGAACAGCCGGCGCATCACCGGCAGATCGCTGCCGCACAGCAGCAGCCGGGGCCGGGCCCCGCCGTCCTCCCCGCCCGCCCCGGCCGCCGCAACCGTCGCGCTCCGGCGGTGCAGGGCGGCGCAGATCACGGACGGCAGTGACGGACTCTGCCGCACCAGGCGGGGGAACTCGTCGACCACGACCGGCAGCGGCCGGCCCTCCCCCAGCCCCAGCAGGGCGTCCACGGCCGCCTCCCAGTCGCGCGGGCGGCCTCGCGCGGGCGCCTCCGCGTACTCGGCGGACTCGGCGGACTCGGCGGACTCGGCGAACTCGGCGATCCGCTCGCCCAGCATGCGCAGGGACTCCGACCGAACCGCCTCCTGCGCGCCGAACCAGAATCCGCCGGCGGCCTCGGTGAGCGCCCGCAGCAGATGCGTCTTGCCCTGCCGCAGGCGTCCCGAGACCACGCCGAGGCCGGGCCCGGGGCGGGGGTCGGAGGCGAAGGCGGTGAGCGCCTCCCACTCGGCGTCGCGGCCGAGGACCGTATCCGGCTTGGCGTACCGGAGGGCGTCGGTGCGGGACACGGGCCGCTCCCATCGGTCGGTAGCGCTCCTCCTTCCCATTACACCTCCGGCCGCCGGCCGCCGCGACGCGCGTACGCCCGCCCGCGGGGCGACGATGGGAACGACGGGGCCGGACGGACACCGGGAAGCCGGGACCGGTGGCCGGGAGCCGGGAGCCGGGAGCCGAGGAGGGCGGATCCATGGCGCGAACGGAGGACTCCACGCGGCACGGCGGACCGCACGGCGGCCCCCGTGGCGGGCACCGCTCCGTTCCGCACACCGCCGACCTGCGGGTGGAGGCGTGGGCCCCGACCCGCGAGGAGTGCCTGGCGCACGCGGTGCGCGGCGTCTGCGAGTCGTTCGTTGACCTGTCGGGGGCCGTCGGACGGCGCCGCAGGGACGTCGAGGTGCGGGCGGAGACGGACGAGGACCTGCTGGTGGCCCTGCTGGACGAGGTGGTGTACCGGCTCGACGCCGACGGCGAGGTGCCGGTGGACGCGGAACCGGCCGCCGTGCCCGGCGGGATGCGGGCCGTACTGCACATGGCCGACGTCGGCACGCTCGCGGAGACGGGCGCGGCGCCCAAGGCCGTCACGCTGCACGGGCTGAGCTTCGGCCGCGGCGGGCACGGCTGGGAGTGCTCGGTGACGCTCGACGTCTGAGCTGACCCGCCGGGCGGGGCGGGCGCTCCGGGGGCGGGCCCGCGCTCCGAGCGGGTGACCGCAGGAGCCTGCCGCAATACCATGGATCCCAGGAAAGGGACGAAGCGGTCATATCCGGCCACCGGTTCCGTACGGCGTCCCGTGGCGCCCCACGGCGCCACGACCTCTTTCTCCGAGGGGGAAGATCCATGTCCGCCACGCACGCGGCCGAGTTCGAGCACGTCATCCACACCGCGAACATCTGGCTGAAGGCGGTGTCCGAAGCCCTGGGAACTCAGGACCGACACCTGGCCAACCGCGTTCTGCGCACCTGGCTGCACACCCTCCGCGACCGGCTCACCGTCGACGCGGCCGCCCATTTCGCCGCCCAGCTCCCCGAACTGCTGCGCGGCGTCTACTACGACGGCTGGGTCCCCAGCGCCGCGCCGGTCAAGTACGACCGCGAGGCCTATGTGAACCGCTTCGCCCAGGAGGCCCTGGTGAGCACCGAGGCCGTTCCCCGGATCGCCCCGGCGGTCACCGAGGCCGTGCGCGGCCACCTGTCGCCCGGCCAGCTGGAGCGGGCACTCGACCAGCTCCCGCACGACGTCCGCGCCGTCCTCGAACCCGCGCCGGTCCCGGCCCCGGCGGGCTGAGCGAGCACCGGGCCGACGGCCCGGCCACCGGAACGAGCCCGGAGGGGACCGTGGACATCACCCTGACCGAGGAGAGCCCGTTCCGCTTCCGCATCGAGCGGCGGGGCGCGATGCGCGTGCCGGGCACCGTGTTCGCCACGCGCGGGCTGCTGCCCGAGGCGGCGGGCGACCAGGCGCTGGAGCAGGTGGCCAACGTGGCCACCCTCCCCGGCATCGTCCGTGCCTCCTTCGCCATGCCCGACGTCCACTGGGGGTACGGCTTCCCGATCGGCGGGGTGGCCGCCACCGACGTCGACGACACCGGCGTGGTCTCGCCCGGCGGCGTGGGCTTCGACATCTCCTGCGGGGTACGCCTGCTGGCCGCCGGCATCGACCGCGGAGAACTGGGGCCCCGCCTGCGGGAACTGATGGACACCCTCGGCGACACCGTCCCGCGCGGCACCGGACCCGGCGGACTGTGGAAGCTCTCCGGGCGCCCGCAGATGGACGAACTGCTGGCCCGGGGCGCCCGGTACGCCGTCGAACAGGGCCACGGCGTACCACGCGACCTGACCTTCTGCGAGGACCACGGCGCCCTGGATGACGCCGACCCGTCCCAGGTGGGGGCGCGGGCCGTGGAACGCGGCCTCCGGCAGGTCGGCAGCCTGGGCTCGGGCAACCACTTCCTGGAGGTGCAGGCCGTGGACCGGGTCCACGACGAGAAGGCCGCCGCCGCCTTCGGACTGCGCCCCGGCGGAGTGTGCGTGATGATCCACTGCGGCTCCCGGGGCCTGGGCCACCAGGTGTGCACCGACCACGTCCGCGTCATGGACCGCTCACTGCGCCGCTTCGGCATCCGTCTGCCGGACCGGCAGCTGGCCTGCGCGCCGGTCGTCTCCCCGGAGGGGCGGGCGTACCTGGGGGCCATGGCCGCCGCCGCCAACTACGGGCGCGCCAACCGCCAGCTGCTCACCGAGGCCGTACGCCGCGCCTTCACCTCGGCGGCGGGGGTCGAGGTGGACCTGGTCTACGACGTCTCCCACAACATGGCGAAGACCGAGACCCACGAAGTGGACGGCGTACCGCGCCGCCTGTGCGTCCACCGCAAGGGCGCCACCCGCGCCCTGCCGCCCGGCCACCCGGACCTGCCCGGGGAGCTCTCCGGCACCGGGCAGCCGGTGCTGATCCCCGGCACCATGGGCACCGCCTCCTACGTCCTGGTCGGCGAGAGGGGCAACGACGCCTTCCACTCCACCTGCCACGGCGCCGGACGGGTCTGGAGCCGCCACCAGGCACTGCGACGGGTCCGCGGCGAGGAACTGCGCGGCCGGCTGGAGGCCGGCGGCATCGCCATCCGCCCCTCCTCCTGGCGCGGACTGGCCGAGGAGACCCCGGAGGCCTACAAGGACGTCGACGCGGTCGCCGCCGCCACCGAGGGCGCGGGCCTGGCCCACCTGGTCGCCCGCCTGGTCCCGCTGGGCGTCGTCAAGGGGTGAGGCGGTCGGGCACCGCCGTCCGGTGCGCTCCCCTGCTCGGGGGTTCGAACCCTGCGCGGCCGGACAGCGGCTCCCGGCCCGGCGGGCGGCCTGCCGCGCGGTCGACTCCGACGAACCCTGCCGGTACGGCGCACTCCCGCCCCCGCCCCGCCCCCGCGACTGCGCAGCGGGGGCGGGAGTTTCGTGACGCGGGCCCGGTCAGCCAGGGGCGACACGGCTGAGGCGTTCCCAGGAGCGGTACAGATCCTCCCGGGCCCGGGCCATCTCCAGGACATGGTCGAAGGACTGGCTGCCGACGACCAGCCGCCGGGGCGGGTCCGGCAGTGCGGCCAGCTCCATGATGACCGGGGCGGCCGTGTCCGGTTCCGGGGCGACGGCGTCGCCCCACATCGCCTCCATCTCCGTACGCAGGGACTGATACTGCGCCAGGGGTTCGGTGATCGCGGTGCCGGTGGTGAACAGGCCGGTGCTGTAGCCGCCCATCTGCACGATGGTGACCTTGATGCCGAACCCCTCGACCTCCATCGCCAGTGCCTCGCTGAACGAGTCCAGCGCGGCCTTGCCCGCGCCGTAGAAGCCGACGATGGCCATGCCGCCGCCGCTGCCCATCGAGGTGACCTGGAGGAGTCGCCCCCCTCCTTGGGCGCGCATGTGGGGAAGGACCGCCTGGGCCACCCACACGGCGCCGAAGAAGTTCACGTCCAGATGCGCCCGGATCTGTTCCTCCGTGGCCTCCTCCACCATGCCGTAGAGCATCGCGCCGGCGTTGTTGACGACGACGTCCAGCCTGCCGAACGCGGCGGCCGCCCGCTCCACCCCGTCGAACACCGCCCGGCGATCGGTGACGTCCAGCGGAAGCGGGACCAGACGGCCCGGGTACTTCTCGGCCAGTTCCTCCAGGGGCTCGACGTTGCGGGCAGCGGCCACCACACAGTCGCCGTCTGCCAGGGCGGCCTCGGCGAAGGCCCTGCCCAGCCCGCGGGACGCGCCTGTGATGAACCAGACTCTCGCATTCGCCACGGCATCTCACTCTCAGTAAATAAAACGATCCGTCTCGATTCGCTGCGATCTTAGGGCACCGCTCGAAGCTAATCAATACGGATCGTCTCGTTTCTCTTCAGGGATAGACTGGACGCATGTCCAACGAGAAGGGGCCGGACCACTCCCGGCGCAAGGAACGATCCCGGCAGGCAATCCTCGCCGCCACCCGCGCCCTGGTCGCGGAGGAGGCGTACGAGAAGGTCACGGTCGAAGCCATCGCCGCCCGTGCCGGCGTCGGCAAGCAGACGATCTACCGGCGGTGGCCGTCGAAAAGCGCGGTCGTCTTCGCCGCTCTTCTGGCCCTGAGCGAGGATGCGGACGGGCAGTCGGTCGCGCTGCCGGACACGGGTGACCTCGAGGCAGACCTCAAGCTCGTCATGCGTGCCACGGCGGAGGAGTTCGCGGACCCGTCCTTCGACAGGCTGATCCGGGCCCTCAACACCGAGATCGCCAACGATGCCGCGCTGGCGGCCGAGTACCGCGAGAAGCTGGCCCGGCCGCTGGAAGAAGCGAAGAAAGCACGCCTGCGCAGCGCCCAGGAAGCCGGTCAGCTCGACCCCGACGCCGACCTCGACCTGGTCCTCGAAGTGCTCTACGCCCCCCTCTTCCAGCGCTGGCTGCATCGCAGCGGCCCGCTGACCGCCGAATACGCCGACTCGCTCGTCGACGTGACCCTCAGAGCGTTCGGCCCCTGAACAGAAGCGGAACCACACCCGCCGAGCAGCCGGGCCGCCCCCGCCGCGAAGATTCTGGCTCCGAGCACGTGGACACCTCGGCGAACACCCCGTACGGCTCGGCCCGTTCATCAGCCAAAGGCTCCACCGGCACGACGGACCACAGCCGACACCGCCGCAGGATCAGGCAACGGACAAGGGCCCAGGCCACCGACGAGGTGGCCTGGGCCCTCGCCGCGGCCGTCCGGCACGCCGGCGAGAACGTCGTGCCCCCCCACGGGGAGATGCAGCAGCTCCTCGACACCGCTCACGAGCAGGCTTCCGACGCGGCACGGCTGATGACGTACACGGCATGCGAGGTGGTGGGCGGCACCGCCCACGCCGCGGACACCGGGAAACCGGCCGAGCTCACCTGGGTCCGCCCATGGCGAGACCCCGCAGTACGTGCCGTACGGGCTGTCCGAGCCGGTGCAGGAACATCTGGACGCGGCTCTGCTTTCCCGAACGGCCTCGGGCCGCACTCAGGAAAGCGTGGCGTCACCCTGCCGTGGAGCGGGTCACAGGCGAGCAGTTCCTGAGGGGATCTTCTCCATGAGGGACCAGCTCCACGAACGAGGAGATCGAAGCGGCCCGTGCCGTGCCGCGCCACGGCCGGCGTGACTCAGGCGGTGCCGCGGCCTGATGCCCGGCACGCTCTTCCCCGACAGCGAGGGGCTGTCCAAGCTCTGCCTCAAGGACCGCACCGTCCTGGCCCTCGCCCAGGCGGCCTCGGAAGAAGGCGTCCGGGTCGCCACGACCGCCATGCCCATCTTCGAGGCGGCTACGAGCGCATCCACCCCGCCCGCATCCGGTGGGTGCTCTCCCGGATCGACGTCCATGACGTCACCAAGGACGTCACCGGCCAAGCGGCCGCACTGCTGCGTGCCCACTGCCTCAGAGGCCACAAGCACGCCATCGGCACCGTCCTCGCGGTCGTCGCACGCTCCGCGCCGGGACCGATCACCGTCCTCACCTCCGATCCCGAGGACATCAGCCTGCCCTGCGAACCCGCCGTCGAGATCGTCGAAGTCTGATGCACACGGATCGCGCGCACGCCCGCTCACGTACGGCGCCGAGCAAACACAGAAGGCCCCCGTGAAGATCACGGGGGCCTTCTGTTCCAACCGTCTCCCCTGCTGAGGGGCGGAGCCGCCTAAGGGAATCGAACCCTTGACCTACGCATTACGAGTGCGTCGCTCTGGCCGACTGAGCTAAGGCGGCGATGCGTGCGGCGAACCGCAGCGCGCCCAAGTCTACACAGTGCCCGGGGGTGCCTCGCACCGGATTCGGTGCGGGGCGCGGATCAGGGGTCGGGGGTCAGGAGCACTTCTTGCCGTCGGCGGGGACCTTCCCCCGCAGCAGGTAGGCGTTGACCGCCGAGTCGACGCAGTCGCTGCCGCGCACGTACGCCGTGTGGCCGTCGCCCTCGTACGTCAGCAGGGTCGCCGAGGAGAGCTGCTCGGCCAGGCCCTGGGACCACTTGTACGGGGTCGCCGGGTCTCGGGTGGTGCCGACGACCAGGATGGGGGCGGCGCCCTCCGCCTCGATGCGGTGGGGCTCACCGGTGGGCGGGTGCGGCCAGTACGTGCAGTTCAGGGCCGCCCAGGCGAAGTTGCGGCCGAAGACCTCGGACGCCTTGCGGAAATCCGGGACGGCCTTCTCCGCCTCGGCCGGGTTCTTGAAGGGGGCGGGCAGGTCCAGGCAGTTCACGGCGGCGTTGGCGTACATGATGTTGCCGTAGCCGCCGTCGGCGCCGCGCTCGTAGTAGTCGTCGGCCAGCGACAGCAGCTCCGCGCCGTCGCCCTTCTGCGCGGCGGTGAGCGCCGAGCGCAGCTTCGGCCAGTAGTACTCGGTGTACATGGCGTTCAGCACGCCGATCGTGGCCAGCGACTCGGTCAGTTTCCGCGACTCGCCCGTGGCGATCGGCCTGTCGTCCGTCTTCTCGAAGAAGGCGCTCAGGCGCTCGCCCGCCTCCTTGACGCTCCCGTTGCCCAGGGGGCAGTCGTCGAGTTCGACGCAGTCCTCGGCGAAGGCGGTGAAGGCGGTGTCGAATCCCGCGGTCTGGTCGAGGTTGAGCTGCTCGGAGGTGAGCGAGGGGTCCATGGCGCCGTCCAGGACGAGCCGGCCGACGCGGGACGGGAAGAGTCCGGCGTAGGTGGCGCCGAGGTAGGTGCCGTAGGAGGCGCCGACGTAGGTCAGCTTGTCGTCGCCGAGCACCTGGCGCAGAACGTCCATGTCGCGGGCGGCCTCGACGGTCGAGACATGGCCGAGCAGATCGCCCTCCCGCTTCTCGCAGCCCTCGGCGAACTTCTCGAAGGCCGCCGCCAGCTTGTCGATCTCGCCCTTGTCGTCGGGGGTGGCGTCGGTGCGGACGTACTCGTCCATCTCCTTGTCGGTCAGGCACTTGATGGGCTCGCTGCGGGCCACGCCGCGCGGGTCCATGCCGACGATGTCGTACCGGGCTCGCACCGGGGCCGGGTAGCCGACCCCCGCCGCGAGCTGGACGTAGTCGACGGCGGAGCCGCCCGGGCCCCCCGGGTTGACGTGCAGGACGCCCAGCCGCTTGCCGGGGCCGGAGGCCTTCTTGCGGGTGACGGCGAGTTTCAGGTCCTCGGACTTCTTCGGCGCGGCGTAGTCCAGCGGCACCCTCAGCTCGGCGCACTGGAAGCCGGAGACGCCGCACTCCTTCCAGCTCAGCTTCTGCTCGTAGTACGGCTCGAGGTTCGCCGGAATCGCCTCGGGCAGCGGCTGGAGCGGCTTGGCCGGGCTGACCGCGCGGTCGTCCGAGGGACGTGACGACGAACGGGAGGGCTCGGAGCCGCGCTCGGGCTCCGGATCGTCCGAACCGGAGCAGCCCGACAGCAACAGCGCGGCCGTCGCGAGCGCGACGCCACCGGTACGGAGCAGACGCCTGGTGTTCATGACCTTGGAGCGTATACGGGCCGGAGCCGCCAGGAGGTGAGCCGCCGCCGGAGTCAGCGGTGGCCGAGGAGGAGGTCAGCCCGCGCGGAGCGCCACCGCCATCGCCTCAACGGCCAGCAGCGGGGCCACATTGCGCTCGATGGCGCGGCGGCACTCCAGCACCGCCTCCATGCGGCGCAGCGTCTGCTCCGGACGGGTGGAGGCGGCGATCCGCTCCACAGCGTCGCGGACATCCTCGTTGGCGATCGCCACCCGCGAGCCGAGCTGGCGGACCAGCACGTCGCGGTAGAAGGCGGTGAGGTCGAGCAGGGCGAGGTCGAGGGAGTCGCGCCTGGCGCGGGTGGCACGGCTCTTCTGGCGGTGCTCCAGGTCCTTCATCACCCCCGCCGTACCGCGTGGCAGCCGCCCGCCCTCGGAGGCGCCGAGGGCGGCGCGCATCTCCTCGGTCTCCTTGGCGTCCACCTCCTCGACGGCCTCCTTGGCGTCCTCGCCGGCCGCGTCGACCAGTTGCTGGGCGGCCCGGAGCGCGTCGCCGATGTCCTCCATCCGGGTGGGCAGGGCGAGGACCGCGGCGCGGCGTGTACGGGCCCGCGCGTCGGTGGCCAGGCGCCGGGCCCGGTCGATGTGGCCCTGGGTGGTGCGGGCGGCGGCCACCGCCACGTCCGGCTCGATGCCGTCGCGCCGGATCAGCATGTCGGCGACGGCGTCCACCGGCGGTGTGCGCAGCACCAGATGCCGGCAGCGGGAGCGGATGGTGGGCAGGACGTCGTCGGAGGAGGGCGCGCACAGCAGCCACACCGTGCGGGGGGCGGGCTCCTCGACGGCTTTGAGGAGCGCGTTGGCCGCCCCTTCGGTCAGCCGGTCGGCGGTCTCGTGGATGACCACCTGCCAGCGCCCTCCGGACGGGGAGAGCTGGGCGCGGCGCACCAGATTGCGGGTGTCGGCGATGCCGACGCTGAGCTGGTCGGTGCGGATCACCTCGACATCGGCGTGCGTGCCGATCAGCGCCGTGTGGCAGCCGTCGCAGAAGCCGCAGCCCGGCGCGCCGCCGAGGGCGCGGTCGGGGCTGACGCACTGCAGGGCGGCGGCGAAGGCGCGGGCGGCGGTGGCCAGGCCGGAGCCGGGCGGGCCGGTGAACAGCCAGGCGTGGGTCATCGCCGAGCCGGAGAGCCCGGCCGGTCCCGGTGTCTCCGGCGCCCCGGACGTCTCCACCCGGCCGCCCTCCTTGCCGGAGGCGGCGGCCGTGACGTACGCGTCGGCGTCGCGCGCCGCCGCGGTGAGCTGCTCCACGACCCTGTCCTGTCCGACCAGGTCGTCCCATACGGCCATGTCCCGTCGCCCTCCCTCCGCGCGCCGCCCGGTCGTCCGGTGCCGTCCGCTGCTCGTCGCCGCCGCGTGCCGCTCGGCACCGGTGGACGCCGCACGCTTCCCCGCCATTGTTCCGCACGGCTGTGACAGCCGCGGACGGCCCGCTCGCGCCGGGTGCGGCCCGCAGGGCCCCGCAGGACCCCGCAGGGCCCCGCGTGGCTCAGCCCCGGCGGCCGCGGTGTCGGCCGTCCTCCTCGTCCTCGGTGAACTCCTGGTGGGGCCCGAGGAGTTCGTCGGCGAGGGTGGGCAGGTCGTCCATCGGCGTCTCCTCCGCCCACTCGGGGCGGCGGCGGGGACGACCCGCCTCGTCGACCTGCGGCAGCTCCCGGGTGCGCTCCTCCGCGG
>NZ_JAKMAY010000128.1:0-15445 GCF_022015835.1 Streptomyces sp. ICN903
CGCCCTCTCCCGCCTCGCCGACGCCGACACCCTCCACCACACCCCCATCGGCGTCCTGCGGGATGTGCGCCGCCCGGTCTACGACACCCTGATGGCCGAGCAGCTGGAGAAGGCCGTCGTACAGCACGGCAAGGGCGACCTCGGCGCCCTCCTGGCCGGCAACGACACCTGGACAGTCGTGTGACCGGGCAACACCCCCGTTCCTTCCACCGTATCCGGAGCCTTGGATGACCTATGTGATCGCCCAGCCGTGCGTGGACGTCAAGGACAAGGCGTGCATCGAGGAGTGCCCCGTCGACTGCATCTACGAGGGGCCGCGCAAGCTGTACATCCACCCCGACGAATGCGTCGACTGCGGGGCCTGCGAGCCGGTCTGCCCGGTCGAGGCCGTCTTCTACGAGGACTCCCTGCCCTCCCGGTGGGCGGAATACGCGACCGCGGACCGGGACTTCTTCACCGCCGTCGGCTCGCCCGGCGGTGCCGCCGCCCAGCCTCCGCTCGAGACCGACCACCCCGTGGTGGCCGCCGAGCCGTCCGGCGGGTCCGTCCGGTGACACCCCTCCTCGCCGCCTCTCCCGAATCGAGCCCCCTGATGAACAAGCCCGTCGTGCTGATAACCGAAGACCTGGCGACGGCCGCCATCGACACCTTGGGCCCGGATGTGGAGGTCCGGCACTGCGACGGGGCCGACCGCGCCGCCCTGCTCGCGGCGGTGGGCCGGGCCGACGCGCTGCTGGTGCGCTCCGCCACCCGTGTGGACGCCGAGGTGCTGGCCGCCGCACCTCACCTCAGGGTCGTCGCGCGGGCGGGGGTGGGACTGGACAACGTGGACGTCGACGCCGCCACCCGGGCGGGCGTCGCCGTCGTCAACGCTCCCACCTCGAACACCGTCACCGCCGCCGAGCTGGCCTGCGGCCTGATCATCTCCCTGGCCCGTCACATACCCCAGGCGGACGCGGCTCTCAGGGCGGGGGAGTGGAGGCGGAGCAGGTACATGGGCGTGGAACTGGCCGGCAAGACCCTCGGCGTCGTGGGGCTGGGACGCATCGGGAAGCTGGTGGCACGGCGGATGGCGGCCTTCGACATGAGGGTCGTCGCCCACGACCCGAACCTCTCCGTGCATCAGGCGGAGCAGGCGGGGGCCGAACTGCTCTCCCTGGACGACCTGCTCGAGACGGCGGACTTCATCACCGTCCACCTGCCCAGAACCCCGGAGACGACCGGCCTGATAGGCCGCGACGAACTGAGGAGGGCCAAGCCGGGCGTGCGGATCGTCAACGCCGCACGGGGAGGCATCGTGGACGAGCAGGCGCTGGCCGAGGCTCTGCGGGAAGGACATGTGGCGGGCGCGGGCCTGGACGTCTTCACCGTCGAACCCTGCACCGACTCACCGCTGTTCGGTCTCGACACCGTGGTGGTCACCCCGCACCTCGGCGCCTCGACCGTCGAGGCCCAGGACAAGGCGGGCGTCGCCGTCGCGCACGCCGTACGGCGTGCCCTGACGGGTGAACTGATCGCCGGCGCCGTGAACGTCCACGGCGGGGCCGTCGCGGAGGAGGTCGGCCGGCTCCTGCCGCTGGCGGAGAACCTCGGCCGGATCTTCACCGCCCTCGCCGACGGCCTGCTCCCGGCCGGCCTGCACGTCGAGGTCCGCGGAGAGATCACCCGGCACGATGTCGCAGTGCTCGAACGAGCCGCGCTCAAAGGGGTGCTGACGGGTATCGGCGACATGCCGCTCACGCTGGTGAACGCTCCGCTGCTGGCCCGGGAGCGGATCCACGAGGTGTGGTTCACCACAAGTTCGGAGTGCGACCGCCACCGCGATGTGATCACCGTGCGCGGAACGCTCCCCGACGGCCGCGAGATCGGCGTCCGCGGTACGCCGGCCGGGCCCCGGCAGGTCGGCAAGCTGGTCGGCATCGGCGATTACGACATCGAGCTGGGTATCACCGGCCACATGGTCTTTCTCCGGTACAAGGACATGCCCGGCATGATCGGCACCATCGGGCAGATCCTGGGGGAAGCCGGGATCAACATCGCCGTCATGCAGGTCGCGCGGATCACCGAAGGGGGTGAGGCGGCGGTCGCGCTGACGGTGGACAACGCGGTCCCGGCCACCGTGCTCGACACCCTCGGCGAGGCCATCGGCGCGAGCTCGGCCCACTTCGTCGACCTCACCGCCTGAACCGTGCTTCCGTGACCGGCCGGCGGCGGACCGGCCGCCGGCCGGTCACGGGGTTCCGACGACGTCACGGGTGGGCATCTCGTTGATCGGGTGGTCTCCGGTGGCCCACAGATACTGCGCCGCGTAGCCGCGCCACGGCTGCCACGCGGCGGCATGGCGGACCAGCGCCGAGGGGGCGGTCGGCAGGGTCAACCCGCCGGCCGCGGCTTTGATGCCGAGGTCGGTGGCGGGAAAGGCGTCCGGATCCCCCAGCGCGCGCATGGCGATGGTCTCCACCGTCCACGGCCCCACCCCTGGCAGGCTCTCCAGCCTGGCACGGGCCTCTTGCCAGTCGCTGCCGGTACCCAGGTCGATGTCGTCCGAGGCCAGGGTGTCGATCAGGGTGATGAGGGCGTTCTTGCGCTTCTGCGGCAGCGCCAGGGCGGACGGGTCCAGACCGGCCAGGGCGGCCGGGGTGGGAAACAGGTGGGTGAGGCCTCCACCGGGATCGCACACGGGTTCCCCGTGGGCGGCCACCAGGCGTGCGGCGTGTGTGCGGGCGGCTGCCGTGGAGACCTGCTGACCGAGCATCGCCCGGACGGCGAACTCCTTGCCGTCGACGGTCTGCGGGATGCGGCGGCCGGGGTTCTTCCGGATCAGTGGGGCCATGACCGGGTCACGTCCCAGCAGTTCGTCGATCGCCACCGGATCGGCGTCCAGGTCCAGCAGGCGGCGGCAGCGGTTGATGGCGGTGGTCAGGTCCCGCAGATCGGACAGGGACAGTGTGCACTGGATGTACGCGGCCCCGGTGGGCTGGAGTTCGGCGACCCCGTGTCCGTGCGGCAGGCGCAAGGTGCGCCGGTAGACCCCTGAACGCCACTCCTCCACACCCGGCACGGAGGTGGCGACCAGGTGCCCGAACAGGTTGTCCGGACACAGGGGGGCGCGGAACGGCAGCCGCAGGGACACCGCGCTCGTCACGTCCGCCGGGCGGCCTCGGCGGCGCAGTTCGGTGGGGGACAGGCCGAACACCGCGCGCACGGTGTCGTTGAAGGTGCGGACGGAGGAGAACCCGGACGCGAAGGCCACGTCCGCCATGGGCAGGGCACTGGTCTCGATGAGCAGTCGTGCCGCCTGGGCGCGCTGAGCCCGGGCCAGTGCGGCCGGCCCGGCTCCGACCTCGGCCTGCAACTGGCGCTCGACCTGACGCGTGGAGTACCCCAGCCGTGCCGCCAGTCCGGCCACTCCCTCCCGGTCGACGATCCCGTCCTTGATCAGCCGCATGGCACGGGCCGCGAGGTCCGCCCGCTCGTTCCACTCGGGCGAGCCCGGTGTCGCGTCGGGCCGGCACCGCTTGCAGGCCCGGAATCCGGCTTGCTGGGCGGCTGCGGAACTGGGGTAGAAGCTCATGTGCTTGGGCTTGGGCGGCACCACCGGGCAGCTGGGCCGGCAGTAGATGCCGGTGGTCAGCACTGCGGTGAAGAACCAGCCGTCGAACCGGGCGTCTTTGGACTGCACCGCCCGGACACATCGCTCCACATCTTCATGCATTCGCCCAGCATGCCCCGGTGGCCGAGGCCAGGCTGGCAGCTTTGCGACATGACCCTTGCGGCTCGCCCGCATCCGGGCCCCCTGCGCCCCCCGCCCCGGAGCGGCCGGCGAGGACGGTGCGGCAGAACGAGGCGAACGCCGCGGCGCGCCGGGTCGGAAGGGTGCCGGAGAGGCGCGCCAGCCCGACGGGAAGCGGGGCGACCTCGTCGGCGATGGGACGTATCCGCACGGCGCGTCCCTCGTAGCTGATGTCCAGGGCGGGCCGCTGGATGAGCAGGGAGTACCCCGCGCCGCGGGCGACCAGGCTGCGCACCAGCTCGAAACTCTCGGTGCGGTGGCGGACGACCGGCCTGAGCCCGGCGTCGGCCATGACCTCGCTGAAGTACCGGCGGCTGGGCGGCACGTCCAGCATGATCATCTCGTGGTCGGCGAGATCGGCCAGACGGATCCCGTCCCGCTCGGCCAGCGGGTGCTCCCGGGGCAGCAGGACGTGGGGCACGGTGGAGTAGAGCCGGTCGAAGACGATGCCGGGCTCGGTGTCGACCCCGTACAGCAGGGCCAGTTCGCACCTGCCCTCACGCAGCAGCCGCTGCAACTCGTCCAGGGAGCCCTCCAGGAAGTCCAGGGTGACATCGGGGCAGGCGGCCGGGAACTCCTCCAGCAGCCGGGGCAGCAGGAACGGCGCCAGGGTGGTGAAGCATCCGACCACCAGCCGGCCGGCCGCGGTCTGCCCGACCTCCCGCATGCCCGACCGAAGCTCCTCGCTGCGGGCCAGCAGGGCGCGGGCCTCCGGAAGGAACAGCCGACCGGCGGCGGTAAGGGTCAGCCCCTTCGCCTTGGCGCGGATCAGCAGCTGCACCCCGAGCTGGTGCTCCAGTTCCCCGATGCCGGCCGACACCGCGGACTGCGAGACGTACAGCAGCTGCGCCGCGCCGGTCATCGTCCCGGCCTCGGCCGCCGTCACGAAATAGTCCAGCTGCCGCAAACTCATCCGGTCAGGCATCAGAAAAACCTCGATTGGTGTCCAGGTTATTCACGTTTTCAAGAGAGTCGGCCATGGGCGAGACTGGAGTCCGCCGAGCCCAGGAGGTTCCGTTATGGAGAACGCGATGGCATGCCCGGTCAATCATGAATTCGATCCGCTGGGTGAGGCCTATGTCGCCGATCCCTACCCGATCCTGTCCGCCGTGCGTGAGGAAGGCCCGGCATTCTACGCGCCGGCCATCGACATGTGGGTCATAACCCGCTTCGACGACATCCAGAGCGCCCTGATGGATCCGAAGACCTTTTCCGCCGCGGTGGGGCAGCGCCCGGTCTTCCCCCTGACCGGGGAGGCGCGGTCCATCATCAAGGAGGGGTTCCACGCCTATCCGGTGATGTCCGACTGCGACCCCCCGCGCCACACCCGCATACGCCGGCACAACCAGAAGGGTTTCTCCGCGCGGCGGATCTCGGTCCTGGAACCGAAGGTGTGGGCGAAGGCGACCGAACTGGTCGACTCGATCGAGCCCGGTGTCGTCGACCTGGTGTCGGCGCTGACCTACCCCCTGCCCGCATACATGATCTTCACGTTCATCGGGTTCCCCGACGAGGACATGGACATGTTGAAGTCGTGGTGCGGCAACCGCATCGCCTTCAGTTGGGGAAAGCCCACTCCGGCCGAGCAGCGCGAAATCGCCAACAACATGGTCAACTACTGGAAATACTGCGAGGAGTTCGTCGCCAAACGTGCGGCCGACCCCGTGGACGACTTCACCAGCGACCTGATCCGGATCCATCAGGATGATCCCGAGAGCCTCTCGATCTCGGACATCACGAACGTCGCCTACGGATTGAGCTTCGCCGGGCACGAGACCACCACCAGTTTCACCGGAAACGCCGTACGCAGACTGCTCGCCAACCGCCGGCAGTGGGACGACCTGTGCGCCGACCGGTCCGTCATTCCCCAGGCCGTCGAAGAAGTGCTCCGCTACGACAGCAGCATTCCGGCCTGGCGCCGCATCACCACCAGTGAGGTGACCGTGGGCGGCGTCGAGATCCCCGCGGACGCGAAGATCCTCCTGCTGCTGGGGGCGGCCAACAGGGATCCCGGGCACTTCGAGGACCCCGAGACCTTCGACATCCACCGCGATGACGCACGCAAGCACCTCGCCTTCGGGCAGGGCATCCACTACTGCATCGGTGCCGCGCTCGCGCGCATGGAGGCGCGGATCGCCCTCGACCTCCTGGCCCAGCGGGCACCCGGGATGCGCATGGTCGAGGACCAGGACTTCGACTTCCCGGCCAACGTGTCCTTCCGCGGCCCCCGTAAGCTCCTGGTCCACTGGCCCGAGTGACGGGCTCCGGACGCCCCCGCTCCCCGACCGCCGCACGTTCCCCGGGCCGCACCCCGGCCGCCGGTCCTCGTCCGCCCCGAGGACCGGCGGCCTCCGCGTGCGGTCGGTGTTCACCCGCGTTGGCCGACCAGCAGTGTCTGCACCACACGACCGCAGTCGCCGGCCGTGTCGTCCAGGCGCCCCACGGCCAGCCCCGATCCGTGCGCACTGGCGTCCGTGGCCGACCGCAGGCACAGCCACTGGCCCACCGGGTCGCGGTGCAGGGCGAGTGTGACATCGGTGTTGATGACGAGCCGGCGGTGGTGGTCCAGTTCGAAGGCGACCGCCCAACTGCTGTCCGCCACGGTCAGCGCACGGGTGAGCGGTGTGTCCTCGCACCCGGCCAGCAGCGGGATGAGCTGACGCACCCAGGCCGTGCCGGGGCCCGGGGTGTCGAATCCCGTGCCCGGCTCGAAACGCCACTCCATGGCGGCGATGTAGCCCTCCAGGTGCGCGCCGGCCATGGTGTGCGCCGGCTGGGCTTCGGGCAGGGGCGGTGCGGGGGGCGCCGAGCGCAGGGACGGCGTGTCCGCCGGGGCGGCGGCCATCCGCCAGGCACGGGCCAGCATCACCGTTTCCCCGCCGGAGTCGATCTCCCCTTCCAGCAGCTCCGCGTGACGGCCCGAACGAACGGTCCGGACGCTGACGTGGAGATCGGCGACGGGCACCGGACGCGGTAGTTCCACCGTCATCCGGGCGATCCGGAAGCCCGGCCGCGGCTCGTGCCGTTCCATCGCTCTCCCCAGCAGGGCCGAGGGCGGCCCGCCGTGCTGCCACTTGGGGCTCCAGGGCCCCGCGGTGGCCGGACCGCTCGCATACCGGCCGTGTCCCAGATCGCGGTAGAAGGCCTCCGGCGGAACGGCCGGAGCGGAGGTGTCCGCGGTGTTCACAGGGTGTGCTCCTCATCGACGACGGACTCGGACGTGGGACCGGCCGTGGTCCGGCCGGTCTGATCTGGTGGACGCCGCGGCGCCCCGGCCCGTTCTCCGGACGGCGGGCATCACTGCCTCGGGGCGACGGGGACGCCCGCCGGTCTGACCCCTCCGACCTCTTCCCGGCTGCGGAACCAGCGCCGATAGGACTCGGGCGGAACCCCCACCGTGCGGCCGAAGTGCCGGCGCAGGGTCGCGGCCGTGCCCATGCCGGTGCGAACGGCGATCTGCTCCACGCTCAGGCCTGTGCTCTCCAGCAGGCGCTGAGCCAGCTGGACGCGCTGTGCCAGGAGCCACTGGAGGGGGGTCATCCCCGTACTGGCGCGGAAGTGACGGGTCAGGGTGCGGCGGCTGACGTTGGCCTGCTGAGCCATGTCGTCCACCGTCACCTGGCTGCCCAGGCGCTGTGTCACCCATGACAGCACGTCGGTGAGGATGTGGTCCTCGCCGACGGACTCGGAGAGGGCGGGCGGGTGCGCCTCCCCCGCGTCGGCTTGGGGAGGCATGACAAGGCGGTGTGCCAGGGCCTTGGCGACGGCCGTACCGTGATCGAGCCGCACCACGTGGAGGAACAGGTCGAGACTGGCGGCCTGACCGGCGGAGGTGAGGATGTCCCCCTCGTCCACGTACGGCGTCTCCGGATCCACCTTCACCCGCGGGTACTGGGCGGCCAGGGCGCCGACGTGGGCCCAGTGCGTCGTCGCCCGCCGTCCCTCGAGCAGACCGGCCGCCGCGAGGACGAAGGTCCCCGTGTGGGTGGCGACGATGCGCGCGCCGGCCTCGTGGGCGTCGCGCACCGCGCCGACCAGGGCCGCGGGAGGTGCCTGCCGCACGTCCGACAGGGCCGGAACGACGACCGTGTGCGCCGAGGTCAACTGTTCCGGGTTGCAAACCTGTTCGACGCGACAGGAGTCGCAACTCCGCATGTCGTCCATGGTGTGGACGGCGAAGTCGTACCACGGATCGGCCAGGTAGGTCCGGTCGACGCCGAAAATCTCACGTGCCGCCGAGGCGTCGAGACCTGAGATCCCCGATGCGAGAAGTAGGGCCACAGAAATCGGCATGATCCTTACCGTCGCCCTCGCGTCATCCCAGGTCAATGCTTTCTTGCCGAAGTAGTACACAAGTGCGACCGAGCGGACGGAGGTTCGGGGCTCGCTTCCCGGCGGGCCCGGACGGGCCGCCACCTCCGGCGCGCCGCCGCGTCCGCCGCTCGGAATCCGCCGGAAGAGGAGTGGGCGGAACCACTCCGGAGCGCGGGGGCCGCCGACTTGCCGAAGTCGCCCACGGCTGGGGTTTGCTCGCCCGGCATGGGCCGCTACTGCGAAGTCCCGGAGCCGGATCCCCTGACCAGCGGCGATGATCCGGCGATGGTCCGGCGGGTCCGTGACACCGCCCTCGTACCGCAAGGGTGATGTCGCGGATCTGCCAGCCTTCGCCGCCCGGAGCCTGCTGAACTGATCACGCAACGACAGGCCCTTCACAGGACGGAACCCATGGCCTCGACAAACACCGCCGTCACGCACCACCCCGGCGGAGCCGATCTGCCGGCCCGTTCCCCGCTGGTCGGATGGCTGGCCGTGGTCTCGGTGATGCTGGGGATCTTCTCGATCGTCACAACCGAGATCCTGCCGATCGGCCTGCTCACCATGATCGGTTCGAGCTTCACCATCTCGGACGGGATGGCGGGTCTGATGATGACCATGCCCGGTTTCCTCGCGGCCGTCTCCGCACCCGTGGTCACCGTGGCGACCGCGCGCATCGACCGCCGTCTGATGCTGTGCGTGTTCATGCTCCTGCTGGCCGTGGCGAACTTCCTGGCCGCCGTAGCGTCGGACTACTGGATCGTCCTGCTCTCCCGGGTCGTCGTCGGTATCGTCATCGGCGGCTTCTGGTCGATCGGCGCCGGACTGGCAGAACGCCTGGTGCCCGCGGAGTCGGTCGGCCGCGCCACAGCGGTGATCTTCTCCGCGGTGCCACTGGGCTCGGTGCTCGGTGTGCCGGCCGGCACCTTCATCGGCGATCTTGCCGGATGGCGTACGGCGTTCGTCGTCATGGGCGTCCTGACGGTCGGTGTGCTGGTCATGCTGATGCTGGTCATGCCGCCGCTGCCGCCGGACCGGGTGACCCGCCTGAGCGTGCTGCGGGGCATGTTCGGCAACGTCAACACGCGCTTCGCGCTGCTGCTGACCTTCCTGGTCGTGCTGGCGCACTTCGGCACCTACACCTATGTGACGCCGTTCCTGGAGCAGGTCACCGGCATCGGCCCCCAGATGATCACCGTCTTCCTGCTGATCTACGGCGCCGCGGGCATCGCCGGGAACTTCCTGGGCGGAGCGGTGGTCGCCCGCCGCCCCCGGGCCGCCTTCGGTATCGCCGCGGGCATGATCGCGGTCGCTGCCCTGCTGCTGCCGGTCCTGGGGCGCTGGGAGCTCGGAGTCGTGGCCCTGCTCGTCGTCTGGGGCGTCGGGTACGGCGCGATCCCCGTCTCCTCCCAGACCTGGTTCACCAAGGCGGCCCCCGGTGCGCCCGAGGCGGCCTCGGTGCTGTTCACCGCGTCCTTCCAGGCGACGATCTCGCTCGGTGCGCTGGTGGGCGGCTTCACCCTGGACCGCACCTCCCCGTCCACGGTCATGGCCCTGGGCGGCGTCACCGCCACCCTCATGGTCGTGGCCGTGGGGGCCCACTTCGCCCGGCGCCTGACATGGTCGGACGGCACCTGACCGCCACAAGGGCCCCGGGCGCCCCGCAACATCCCGGAACTCGCCAGGTCGCACGGTGCGCGGCCCTCGGGGCCGACCGGCCCCGAGGGCCGCGAGCGACCACACCAAGGAGAGGACAACGTACATGTGCGGAATCGTCGGTTGGGTGGATTTCGAACGTGATCTGTCCCAGGAGCGCACCACAACGGAGGCCATGACCCGGACGATGGCCTGCCGCGGCCCGGACGCCGAGGGGGTCTGGCTCGGCCGTCACGCGGCCATCGGCCACCGCAGGCTCTCCGTCATCGACCTGGAGGGCGGCAGGCAGCCCATGCTCAGCGAGGAGGGCGGCCTCCCCCCGGTCGTGCTGACCTTCAGCGGCGAGATATACAACTACCGGGAACTGCGCTCCGAACTCGCCTCCCGCGGCCACCGCTTCCGGACCCAGAGCGACACCGAGGTCGTGCTGCGGGCCTACCTGGAGTGGGGCCAGGACATGGCCGGCAGGCTGAACGGCATGTTCGCCTTCGGCATCTGGGACGCCCGGCGTGAGGAACTGCTCCTGGTCCGCGACCGCCTGGGCGTCAAACCGCTCTACTACCACCCCACCCCCAACGGCGTCCTCTTCGGTTCCGAACCCAAGGCGATCCTGGCCAACCCGGAGATCCCCCGCCGCGTGAACGCCGACGGGCTCCGCGAGATACTGGACATGGTCAAGACCCCCGAACACGCGGTCTTCACGGGCATGTCGGAGGTCCGCCCCGGGCACCTGGTCCGCGTGCGCCGCCAGGGGCTGAGCAAGCACCGGTACTGGGCGCTCGAGGCCGTGGAGCACACGGACTCCCTGGACCGGACCGTGCGCACCGTCCGGGAACTCCTCGAGGACATCGTGTCCCGGCAGCTCATCTCCGACGTCCCGCTGTGCAGTCTCCTGTCCGGCGGACTGGACTCCTCGGCCGTCACCGCGCTCGCCGCCAAGGCGTTGAAGGAGCAGGGCGCCGGTCCCGTCCGCTCCTTCTCCGTCGACTTCGTCGGAGCCGCCGAGAACTTCGTCCCCGACCCGCTGCGCAGCACCCCCGACGCTCCCTTCGTGCGTGACCTGGCCGAACTCGTCGAGGCCGATCACAGGGAGATCCTCCTGGACAGCGACGACCTCAGCGACCCGGCCGTCCGTGCCGCCGTCCTGGGGGCGACCGATCTCCCCCCGGTCTGGTACGGCGACCTGTGGCCCTCCCTCTACCTGCTCTTCCGGGCCGTCCGTGAGCGCTCGACCGTCGCCCTGTCCGGCGAGTCGGCCGACGAACTCTTCGGCGGATACAGTTGGTTCCACGACCCCGAGGTCCTCACCGCCGAGACCTTCCCGTGGCTCACCACCACACCCGGCCCCTTCTACGACGGCACCCCGCTCTTCGACAAGGGCCTCATCGGAAGCCTCGACATACCCGGCCGCCGGCGCGACAGCTACCACGAGGCGATCGCCGAAGTCCCCACCCTCCCCGGTGAGACCGGTCTGGAGAAGCGGATGAGGGAGCTCAGCTACCTCAACCTCACCCGCTTCGTGAACACCCTCCTCGACCGCAAGGACCGCATGAGCATGGCCGTCGGACTGGAGGTCCGCGTCCCCTTCTGCGACCACCGGCTCGTCGAGTACGTCTTCAACGCCCCCTGGTCCATGAAGACCTTCGACGGGCGCGAGAAGAGCCTGCTCCGCGCCGCCACCCGCGACATCCTGCCCCAGTCCATCGTGGAACG
Organism: Streptomyces sp. ICN903; assembly: GCF_022015835.1. Classification (NCBI taxonomy): domain Bacteria; kingdom Bacillati; phylum Actinomycetota; class Actinomycetes; order Kitasatosporales; family Streptomycetaceae; genus Streptomyces; species Streptomyces sp. ICN903. Next base: position 11,477 of record NZ_JAKMAY010000128.1, read on the forward strand.
GGTGAAGGCGCCCTACCCGAGCACCCAGGACTCCGGGTACGAGAAGAAACTGCGCGACCGGCTCGCCGAGGTCATCTCCAGCGGCGACGCCCCCATCCTCCCCCTGCTCGACCTGGACCGGGTCCGGGACCGCCTCAACCGGCCCGTCAGCTCGGAGAGCACCCAGATCACCCGCATCGATCTGGAGGTTCCGCTCTCGCTCAACGCCTGGCTCGAGTCCTACGACGTCACCCTGGACCTGTGACCGGACCCCGCTCCGGAAGCCATCCGCGCACAGTCCTTCCGCACCCGCGGGCCGTGACCGGCCCGCGGAACTGAGACCGCCCGGCGGCCCCGCGCCCTTCCCCCGTATCAGCGGGGCCGCCGGGCACCACGACGTCGTACGGGCCGCTTCTCCGGGCCCGTACCGAGAGGAGGCATCCCGTGCCCTCGCCCACCACCCCCCTGAAACCCGCGGTCCCGCGGACGCCGCACGGACTCCGCGCCGACGAGCGGCCGGAGGACCGCCGGTCCGCCGCGGCCGAGGCCCTCGCCGACCGCATACACCTGGAGACCACCGCGCTGCGCGGTCTCGACCTCGCCGACATCGCCCCCGCGCCGGTCTTCCGGGTGGCCGACCACGTCGCGACCGCGCCCCGGGAAGCCGCAGATGCAGCCCTATGAGCTCACCCTCACCGACGCGGCCGAGGCCATAGCCGGGAAGGACCTCTCACCGGTCGAACTCACCGACTCGGTCCTCCGGCGGTGCGAGGAGACCGAGGGCACTCTCAACGCCTACGCCACCGTCACCGCCGAAGCCGCCCGGTCGTCGGCGGCACAGGCCGAACGGGACATCCTGGCGGGGCGGTACCGCGGCCCTCTCCACGGCATCCCCTTCGCGCTCAAGGACGTCATCGACACCTCCGGGGTGCCCACGACGGCCGGCTCCCGCGTCTGGGCCGACCGCCTTCCCACACGGGACAGCGCCGTGATGGAACGCCTCACCGCGGCGGGCGCCGTACTGGTCGGCAAGACCCACACCCATGAGTTCGCCTACGGCCTCGTCACCCCCCAGACGGCCAACGCGTGGCACACCGACCGGATCGCCGGCGGATCCAGCGGCGGCTCGGCGGTCGCGGTGGCCGCCGGCTCGGCCACCTTCTCCATAGGAACCGACACCGCCGGCTCCATACGTGTCCCTGCGGCGCTCAACGGCGTCGTCGGGCTCAAGCCCACCTACGGCCTCGTCTCCCGCCACGGCACAGCGCCCCTGTCCTGGTCCCTGGACCACGTCGGACCCATCACCCGGAGCGTCCGCGACGCCGCCCCGGTGCTGGACGCGATCGCCGGCCGTGACCTGCGGGATCCGGCGAGCATCGTCTCGCCCAACCTCCACCGCGGGCGCACAGGATCCGCCGGTCTGGGAGGGCTGCGCGTGGGGATACCGCGGAACCACTTCTTCGACAACATCGCACCCGAGGTGGAGGAGGCCGTCCGGACCGCCGTCGAACACATCGTGGAACTCGGCGCGACGCCCGTCGACATCGAGGTCCCCCTGACCGAACACCTCCTGCCCACCCTGTGGGGTCACATGAGCCCCGAGGCGGCCTCCGCCCACGAACACCACCTCTCGCACCACGCGGACCTCTTCGGCGAGGACGTGCGGACCCTGCTGGAGGCCGGACGGCTCATCCCGGCCGGCGACTATCTGCGGGCTCAGCGTTCCCGCACCCTCATCCGCCGTGTCTGGCGGGAGATGTTCGAAACCATCGACGTGCTCGCGACACCGACCGTCGCCCGCACGGCGACCGGACGCGGACAGTCCGCGGTGCGATGGGGCGACGGCTCCACGGAGACCGTCACCGACATGTACGTCAGGCTCACGGCACCGGCCAATGTCACCGGCCTTCCCGCGCTCTCCGTACCGATCGGGTTCGACGACAGCGGCCTGCCCATCGGACTCCAGCTCATCGCCGATCAGCTCGCCGAACCGGACCTGCTGCGCGTCGGTACCGCCTACGAGACAGCCCACGACAGCAGCGGACACCTGGGGATGCGGGGCCGGCCGAGCGATTCCGGAACATAGTCGGTGTTGGCGTCGAGTGGCCGTCACGGCGGGAGGACGCGGCGCCGGAGAAGGCCGGATCCGGTGCGTCCGTGTGCCCGTCCCGTCTCCTGGTGCGGACGGCGTCGATTCACCGGGTGAGTTCGACGTCGTCGCCCCGGCCGGCTCCGGCGGTGCGGACTTCGCCGCTGAACGGGACCGGGGCGGGGCACCGTGGGCTGTTCGGGCGCGGTGTGCCGGGTGAAGGAGGGCGGGGGAGTGTGTGCTGCCTGATGCCGCTCCTCCTTCTGTCGGCGACGGGAGCCGAGGACCTCCTTGCAGGGCTTCAGTCGCGTGCTCTGCTGCCAGGTTCCACTTGCCGCATCCGGCCCTGCCCGCGGCACGCCCACCACCCCCGCACCGCTGGGCACCGTTCCACGACACCGAGCACGACCGGGCGGCCACCGCACTGTCGCCCACGCCATGGGTCCGCCTGCACCTGGGATACCACTGCCCGCAGGCCCGGCAGTCCGGGACGTTCGGCATCCAGACCAACACGGTCCGACCGGTACGCGGCGCCTGCGGCCACCGCGATCACCCGCTCGCCACCAGCGAACAAGTCCCCGTCGTGCGGCTCCTCCTCTGACCTGCGCCCGGGCGCCGCCACCGGGCCGGCCCGAGCACGACCGAGAGCCCCAGCCCGTCCGGAGCACCCGCGACCGCACAACCGAACGGACGGAACCAGGCCGGCCAGGAACGCGACCGCGGCAGGGCCGCACAGTTCCCGTCCTCGGAGCGGCGCCTCGCCGCTGACAGGTGACCGGCAACACTGGCCGGCAGGCAGAGCGGTCTCAGGCCGAGGCCGCCTGCGCGCAGGCCGTCGCCCTCCTCAGGGAGACCGGGACGGTCGGGGAGGGGTGTGAACTCCCTGTGCGGCTTCGGCGAACCGCCGCACGGTCGGCGGCGGACCGAACCGGTGCGCGGAGGCCTGCTCAGGCCGCGCGGGAGCGGAGTTCGCGGCGGCCCAGCTCGTTGACCTCCTCCAGGGACATGCCCAGGCGGGTACGGAGGAAGTCCACGATCACCCAGTGACGGGCGGTCTCCTCGGAGAAACCACCGAAGTACGCCACATACCACGGGATCCACTGCAGGAGCCGACGCACCGACTCCCGTCGTCCGACCCGGTCGGCGTACTCGCCCAGGGGGGCCGGATGGTGGTGCAGGAACCGTCCGCCGGGAAGTGCCGCGCACAGCTTCTGGTAGAAGGCGGTCTGCAGGATCAGCTCGTGCCAAATCTCGTCAACTTCCTTGGTCAGGGGCAGGAAGGTGGCCTCCTCGGCGGAGACGATGTAGAGGAACTTCAGGCACTCGCCGAGCGGGGCGTCGATCTCCGCGTGGGACCGCTCGGGAAAACGTGCGCGGAGAACGTGCAGAACCTCGGTGGGGACGTATGACATCACATCGATCACGGGTGGTCCCTGCGGCCGGGGAGCGGGCGGCGGACGCGACGGGCGGCCACCGCCAACTCCGGGGAAGCGTCGGTGTCCTGCGCGTCACTCGACCGTGGCGTAACACCCTTCCGTGGCTTCCTCGAGGAGTTCGAACATCTCGTCCTCCACGAGCACTTCCTGGACATCGGCCAGAAGCATGCCGGTTCTCCCTCGGTTATGACGACTGACATAATCGCCGGAGCTCATCGTGAGGCGCGCTCCGGGAACCGTCAAGACCAACGGACTCCCCGCGCTCCCGCGGAAAGTGCGGTTCCGGCCGCCGAGGGCCGCGGCCACCTGGCCGCCCTCACCCCCGACGCAACCCCTGGCCGCAGTGAAGATCGGCACCCGGCTGCACCGCCGATTCGCCATCTGGCCGACCTTCCACACCGGCCGGCAGCATCTGCTGACCGCACTCGGCCTCACCCCCGGCAGCAGTCCCCCTCACCCCGGTCC
>NZ_JAKMAY010000129.1:0-15342 GCF_022015835.1 Streptomyces sp. ICN903
CCCCCTCCCTCCGACGGCGCACCCGGCGGCCCTCCCCGCACTCCTCCCGGCGCGTTCCCGGTGCCGCACGCCGGGTAGGCGTGCGGCCATGACCGCACACCCCGGGCCCGTACGGGCGGAAGGACGGACACGATGACCCTCCTGCAGGACGGCGCGCTCACCGCGGCGTTCGACGGCGCCTCCACCGCCTACGACCGTCTGACCGGCGCGAACCCCGGCTACCACCGGCAGTTGCGCCGCTCCGCCCGCAGGCTGGCCCTGCCGGACGGCGGCGAGGGCCTGCGCGTACTCGACCTGGGCTGCGGGACCGGCGCCTCCACCGCGGCCCTGCTGGCCGCCGCGCCCCATGCCGAGATCACCGCGGTGGACGCCTCGGCCGGAATGCTGGAGCGGGCCGAGGCCAAGAGATGGCCCGGGAACGTCACCTTCGTCCACACGCCCGCCGAGGAGCTGGAGCGGGCGGGGGTGAGCGGACCGTTCGACGCGGTGTTCGCCGCCTATCTGGTGCGCAACCTGACCGACCCGGACAAGGTGCTGACCGGGCTGCGGGGCCTGCTGCGCCCCGGCGGGCGGCTGGCCGTCCACGAGTACGCCCTGTCCGGCGCGGCGCGGCACCGCCTGGTCTGGACGGCCGTGTGCCGCTCGGTGATCATCCCCGCGGGCTCCCTCGGCCCGGGCGGGGCGGACCTGTACCGCCATCTGTGGCGCAGCGTCCTGGAGTTCGACACCGCGCCGGAACTGGCGGAGCGGCTGACGGCGGCGGGCTTCGAAGGCGTCCGCACGGTACCGCTGCCGGGCTGGGAGTACGGCATCCTCCACACCTTCCTCGCCCGCGCCCCGCGCTGAGCCCGGCTCGGAGCCCCGCGCCGAGCCCGGTGTGAGGGCCGCCCCGGCGGACCTCACACCGCCCCCGGGAACCGGCCCCGGCCGCGCAGCAGCCGGCGGCGTTCGGCGTACGCCAGGTCGTCACGCCACAGCCGGGCGGCGGCCCGCCGCATCAGCGGCCGCAGCAGCGGCGCGGCGGCCCGCGCCACGGCGAAGCCCGGCCGGCCGGAGGTGGCCAGCACGGCCTCGATCACGGCGGTGCGCGGGTTCGGGTCCCCCGGGGCGGTGAGCGGCGTGGCATGGGTCTCCACCGCCGACGTCTCGCCCTCGCCGTCGACGATGTGCATCACCAGCGTGCGCGGTTCCGGCGCGCTGAACGCGGCCCGCACCGGCACGCACGCCCGGGGACCGACGCGGTAGGCCACGTCGACCAGGAAACGGTCGCCGTTGACGGCGGGATCGGGCTCCTCCACCACCGTCAGCCGGGTGAAGGCGTACGGATGGAACCACGCCCCGTGCCAGGGGTCGAGCCGGTTGGCGATGACGTCCTCCGGCTCGCAGGCACCCACCAGGGTCGTCACCGCGTCCACCGAGGCGGCCGGGTCGGGACGCCGCGGCAGGCAGGGCCGCTCCAGCGGTTCCTCGCCGCCCACCGAGTCCAGCCGCACCCACACCAGCACCCCGTCGTCGTACACGGGGTAGGGCTCCCAGCCGGGCATGCCCCGTTCGGTCAGGCCCAGGCCGTGCCAGTGGCAGATCAGGCGCCCGGACTCCACCACGCTGTCGCACAGCGGCGCACCCAGGTGCGGGCAGGCGCCCGGACCGGCCGCCAGGCGCCCGGACTCCGCGCGCCAGAGCACCAGCTCCACCCCGGCGACCGTTCTGCCGAAGGGGCGGCCCGGGCGGACCTCGCGGCTGGCCGCCACCACGTACCAGTTGCCCGAGGGGCGGGCCGAGGCCCGCTTCAGGGCGTCGGCGATGATCTGGGGCCGAGCCGCCCGCCACGTCGGCTCCTGTCGGCTCCAGCCGGGGTCGGACATCAGGCGCAGGGGGCTGCGCCAACCGGTCGAACCCCCGACACGGCGCTTGGTCAAGACAGCACTCCTCCTCGCTGCGCGCCCCGCCGGCGGGTCCGCGGGGCTTCCTCTGCTCTCTTCGCCGGTCTCCCCACCGGCTTCCCCGCGGGGTCCCGAGGGTGGCCGGGCACCCGCGGAAGGTCACCGGTCAGGGCGCCGCGGGCACGCGAGGCGGCGACGTCCGCCAGCCCGCCCAGCGCCACGGCGGCCCGCCGGCGGCGGGGGACCACCGCGCGCCGGTGGAGCACCGCGTACCCGGCCGCCTCGATCCGGTCCAGGATGGCGCCGTAGAGCACGAACGCGGCGCGCACACAGGGCCGCGAGACCGGGTGCAGCATGGCGATGCCCGGCTCGGCCTCCCGGTAGATCCCCCGGGTGGTCTCGCACAGCTCCCGCAGCGCGGCCCGCACCCGGGCGTCGGCGCGCCCCGCCCGGCGGCACCACAGCAGCAGGTCGCGGTCGACGCCGTGGGCGGCCAGGCGGTCCAGCGGCAGGTAGATCCGGCCGCGGTCCAGGTCCTCGCCCACGTCCCGCAGGAAGTTGGTGAGCTGGAAGGCCACCCCGAGCGCCGCGGCGTGCGGGGCGGCCTCCTGGCGCGGCACGACCGTGTCCAGCACCGGCAGCACCTGGAGGCCGATCACGGCCGCCGAACCGTGCACGTACACCCGCAGGTCGTCGAGGGTGGGGTACTCGGTGACGTGCAGGTCCATGGCCATCGAGCGCATGAAGTCGGTGAAGTGCGCCGGGTCGATGGCGTAGCGGGCGGCGGTGTCGGCCAGTGCCGCGATCACCGGGTGCCCGCCGCGTCCGGTGCGCAGGGCCGCCGACAGCTCCTCGTCCAGCTCCGCCAGCGCCCGGGCGCGCTGCTCGGGGGTGAGGGCGGGGTCGAGGTCGTCGACGATGTCGTCCGCCCAGCGCGCGAAGCCGTACAGGGCGTGGACGGCCGGGCGCTGGCGGGGGGTGAGCAGCCGGGTGGCCAGGAAGTACGTCCTGCCGTGGCGGGCGTTCAGTTCGCGGCAGCGGGTGTAGGCCGCGCGCAGCGCCGGGTCGTGGACGCCGGCCGCGTCCAGCTCGCGCGCCGTCATACGGCCGCCCCCTCGGCCGCGCCGGCACCGGCGGGCGCCTGCGCCGCGCGCCGTGGCGGGCGCGGACGGCCGGATCCGGCGGTGATGCGGGCGGCGGCGAGCTTGCCGGAGACCACCACCGTCGGCACGCCCACGCCGGGGGTGGTGCCGCAGCCGGCCAGGACCACGTTCTCCCAGCCGCGAGGCAGGTTCCGCGGCCGGAACGGGCCCGTCTGGGCGAAGGTGTGCGCGGCGGAGAACGGGGTGCCCGCCGCATGCCCCTGCCGGGCCCAGTCGGCCGGGGTGACCAGGTGCTCCGCCTCGATCGCGTCGCCGAAGCCGTCCAGCCCGCGGCGCTCCAGCTCGGCGACCAGTTCGTCGCGGTAGCGGGGGCCGACACGGTCCCAGTCGCGGGGACCGGTGACGAGATTGGGGCAGGGGGCCAGCACGTAGTGCAGGTGCCTGCCCTCGGGGGCCAGTGCCGGATCGGTGGCGGTGGGCCGGGTGATCAGCAGGGAGGGGTCGCTCATCAGCTCGCCGGTCCGGGTGAGCTGCCGGAACGTCGACTTCCAGGCGGAGCCGAACGACAGCGTGTGGTGGGCCAGTTCGGGCCAGGTCCGGTCGCCGCCCGCGTGCAGGACGACCGCCGAGGGCGCGTACCGCAGCGGCACCGGGCGGCGCGGCGCGCCGCCCAGCAGGCGGTGGGCGATCGGCAGGTCGCAGGTGAGCACCACCGCGTCGCAGGCGATCCGCTCCCCGCCGACGGTGCGCACCGCCGCGGCGCGCCCGCCCGGCGAGCGCTCCAGCTGCGTCACCTCGGCGCCGTGGACGAAGCGGGCCCCGGCACGGGCGGCGGCGTCGGCCATGGCCCGGGGCACGGCGTGCATGCCGCCGCGCGGGAACCACACCCCGGCGACGGTGTCCATGTAGGCGATGACGGCGTACGCGGCCAGCGCCCGGGTGGGCGGTACCCCGGCGTACAGCGCCTGGAAGGAGAACACGCGGCGCAGCCGCTCGTCCTTCAGGAAGCGCGCGACGCGCCCGTGCCAGGTGCCGAATCCGCCGAGTGCGGCCAGTCTGGCCAGGTCGGCGCCCAGCAGCCCCAGCGGCGAGTCGAAGTTGGCGTCGATGAACGAGCGCATCTGCACCCGGTACAGGCGTTCCAGCCAGTCGCGCAGCCGCCGGTACCCGGCCGCATCCTCCGGCCCGGCCACCCGGGCGATCTCGGCCTCCATGGCGTGCGGGTCGGTGTGCACGTCCAGGGAGCCGCCGTCGGCGAAACGGGCGCGGTAGGCGGGATGGAGCCCGATCAGCTCGACGTGGTCGGCGAGTCCCGTACCCACCGCGGCCATGGCCTCGTCGACCAGATCGGGCATGGTCAGCACGGTGGGACCGGTGTCGACGCGGTAGCCCGCCCACTCCTCGCGGCCGGCCCGGCCGCCCGGCCCGTCCTCCCGCTCGACGACGGTGACCGAGCGCCCGGCGCCCAGCAGGTGCAGCGCGGCGGAAAGCCCGGCCAGCCCCGCCCCGACGATGACGACGTGGTCGCCCGGCCCGTGCAGTCTTCTCATCCGGACTCCTTCGGCAGGTGTTCAGCGGGTGGGGAGGACGGCGGCGTCGCGGGGGGCGCCGCCCGAGCGGTGGTGGCCGGCGTCCGGTTCGCCCAGGACGGCGTACAGCAGCGCCGAAAGCTTCCGGGCCGGAAGCCCGTCGAGCGCGGCCTCCTCCAGCGCGGCGAGCGCCTCGCCGGTCAGGCCGCCGACGCGCCGCTCCACGGCCTCACGGGCCCCCAGTTCGCTCAGCACGGCGCGCACCCGGTCCAGTTCCCCCTCGGTCAGCGCGGGGTCGCCGAGCGCCCGCTCCAGCAGTTCCCGGTCCGCGGGCCGGCCGCGGACGCGGGCCAGGCGCAGGCCCAGGGCCATCAGGTGGGTGGGCTTGCCCTGCCGCACGTCGTCGCCCGCGGGCTTGCCCGTACGGGCCGGATCCCCGAAGACGCCCAGGAGGTCGTCGCGTAGCTGGAACGCCACCCCGGCACACCGTCCGGCCCGCCGCAGCGCCGAGGTGGTGTGCGCGTCCGCGCCGGCCAGCGCCGCCCCCAGGTGCAGCGGGCGCTCCACGGTGTACAGCCCGCTCTTGAGACGGGCGATGCGCAGGGAGGAGGAAGGGGAGGGCGCGCCGACCGCCTGCCCGTACAGGTCCAGGTACTGACCGGCCACCATCTCGGTGCGCATCGCACGCCAGACGGGACGGGCCCGCCGCCGGGCCTCCTCGCAAGGGGACGCCGCGTCCCACAGGTCCTCCGCCCAGACCAGGGCCAGATCACCCGTCAGAAGGGCGGCGGACGCCCCGAACACGTCCGCGTCCCCGCGCAGGCCCCGGGCACGGTGCCGGCGGGCGAGGGCCACATGGGCGGCGGGCGCGCCGCGGCGCAGCGGTGATTCGTCCATCAGGTCGTCGTGCACCAGCGCACAGGCCTGGATCAGCTCCAGCGCGGCGGCCGCGTGCAGCACCGCCTCCGCGTCGGCGTGCTCCGGCGTGCCGCCGCCCGCCCGCCAGCCCCACCACAGGAACGCCGGGCGCAGCCGCTTGCCGCCGCGACGCACCAGGCCGATCAGGCAGTCGGCGACATCGGCGGTGAACCGGTCGCTGATCCGCCGCGCCTCGGCCCGGCGCAGCGTCAGATGCTCGGCGAGCACGGCATCGACGGCGGCCGTGATGTCGCGGTCGGGGTTCCGGGAGAGGGGGCCGCGGTCCGTACGGTGGCTCGCGGGGTGTTCCGTGCGGGCCTCGTCCGGGCGGTACGGCGGCCGGGGCGCGACCCGCACGGCCCGCTCTCCTCCCGGGGCGGCCGACACGGGATGTGCGGGTGCGGGGCTGGCAGGGGCGAGGGCCAGGTCGGTGGCCTGGTGCCGCATCGCGGCTCCTTCCCGGCGCGGGGCCGAGACGCCCGGCGCACATACGGACAGAAGTTTTCACACCCGAACATTGAAGACAATGCTCTCAGTGCGGGCGCTCTGGACGGGTGAGGCGGAGGCATCGCGCGGCGCGGATGGGCGACAGGGAGGGGCGCGGTGCGGACGCACGTGTGAAAGCCCCCTCCAGGACGCGCCGGGCCGTTCGGGGCGGCCCGCCGCTTCGCGGGTGCCCGTGTCCGGCGGGGCCAAACAAACTTGTGCACAACTTGTACATCCGGTGACTTGCGTCCGGTCCGACCTCGGCGGACGATTGCGCCATGCCTTCCGCCCGCCCCTCCCGCGCCGCCGCGCGCCCGGCCTTCGGACAGGAGGTGGATCAGGTCCTGCTGCCGGTGGGTGTGGTGGCCGAGAGCCTGGGGATGAGCGCCGCCGCCCTCCGTGCCTGGGAGCGCCGCTACGGCCTCGCCCCCTCCGGGCGGACCCCCGGCGGGCACCGCCGCTACTCCGCGCGGGACCTGGAGCGGCTGGAACGCATGCGTACGCTCGTCCGCCGCGGCGTACCCGCCGCCGACGCGGCCCGAGCGGTGGCCGCGGCCGGTCCGCCGGACGCGGAAGCGGGCGCGGCCGAGCTGACCGAGGCCATGCACGCGCTGGACACCGCGGCCGTCCAGGCGGCGGTGTCGGCCGCGCTGGCCCGGCTGGGGGCCGCCGGCGCCTGGACGACCGTGCTCGCGCCCGCCCTCACCGCCATCGGCGACCACTGGGAGGAAACCGGCCGCGGCGTCGAGGTGGAGCACGTCACCAGCGGCATCGTCGAAAGCGTCCTGCGCCGCCACGCCCAGGACCGCACCGCCGCGCTTCCGTCCGCCCCCGGTGCCCCCGGCGCCTCGGCCTCCGGCGCCTTTGGCCCCGTGCTCCTGGCCGCCGCGCCGACCGAGCACCACACGCTGCCGCTGACGGCCCTGGCCGCCGCCCTGGCGGAGGAGGGCCGTGCCGTCGTCCTGGCCGGCGACCTGCCCGTCCCCGCCCTGACCGACGCCCTCGTCCGCGCCCGCCCCGGTGCCGTGGTGCTGTGGGCCCGCTCTCCCGCGACGGCCGACCCCTCCTGGCTGCGGACCGCGCTGGAGACGGTCTCGGTCCCCGTCCACCCGGCCGGACCGGGCTGGCCCCTGGACATCCCCGGCGCCGCGGCTCCGCTGCACGACCTGCCCGGCGCCCTGGCCGCGCTCCTGGGCGCGGCCGGAGGCCGACGCCCCGCCTGAGTCCACGCCGCGCACCGCCACTCCCGCCGTGCCGTACGGCCCCCGGAGGGTGGGCCGTACGGCCCTGCGGACTGCTCCTGTCGGACCTGCCGCCGCCCTCCTGTGAGGCAGGAGGGTGGAGACGCGGAAAAGACATCCGGTACGCCGGAACCGGACACGAGGAGCCAAGGCCATGAGAGCAGCAGTCGTCCGAACCCTCGGCGAACCCCTGGCCATCGAGGACCGGCCCGATCCGTGGCCCGGCCCCGCGCAGGTCAGCATCCGCGTCGAGGCGTCGGGTCTGTGCCACACCGACATCCACGCCGCCCGCGGCGACTGGCCGGTCAAGCCGAACCCGCCCTTCGTCCCCGGCCACGAGGGCGTCGGCATCATCGAGCGGCTCGGTGACGACGTCACCCATCTGTCGGTCGGCCAGCGGGTGGCGGTGCCCTGGCTCGGCTGGGCCTGCGGGCGCTGCGAGCACTGCCTGTCCGGCTGGGAGACGCTGTGCGAGCGGCAGAAGAACACCGGCTACGGTGTCGACGGCGGCCACGCCGAGATGATGCTCGCCCACGCCGACTTCGCCCAGCCGGTGCCCGACGGCATCGACCCTCGTGAGGCGGCCCCGCTGACCTGCGCGGGCGTGACGACCTACAAGGCGGTCAAGGTGGCCGGGGTGGGCCCGACCGATCTGGTGGCCGTCTCCGGCATCGGCGGACTGGGACACCTCGCCGTCCAGTACGCGAAGATCGCCGGAGCCACGGTGGCAGCCGTCGACGTCACCGACGACAAGCTCTCCCTCGCCGGGGAACTGGGCGCCGACATCCTGATCGACGCCCGCAAGGAGGACCCGGCCGAGGCGCTCCGCGAGTACGGCGGAGCCCACGCCGCCATCGCGCTCGCCGTCGACGACCGGGCGACGGAGGCGCTCCAGCGCGGCCTGCGGCGCGGCGGGAAGCTGGTGCTCGTCTCGCTCCCGGCGGGCGGCGCCCTGCGCGTCCCGGTCTTCGACACCGTGCTGAACGGCACCTCCGTCATCGGCTCGATCGTCGGCACCCGGCAGGACCTCGCGGAGGTCTTCGCCCTCCACGCTGCCGGGCGCACGAAGGTGATCTACGAGACCCGTCCGCTGGAGGCCGTCAACGACTGCATCGAGGAGATCCTCGGAGGCCAGGTCAGGGCCCGCGTCGTCTTCGAGATGTGACACCCCGGCGGCCCCGGCCGGCCGCCTGCCGGAACAGCCCTCCGCCCCTGTCCCAGCCCTCGCCGACAGGGGCGGAGGGCTGTTCCGGCGGCAACCGGTCCACCGGCTCGTTACGGTGGGCACCATGTTCACCGCCCAGGGCCCCACCCTCCCCGAACTCGCCGTGCAGGCGCTGTCGTCCGTCGAGCGCGGTTACGACCTGCTCGCGCCGAAGTTCGACCTGACGCCGTTCAGGACCTCGGACCGCCTGCTGGAGGCCACCGCACGCGCGCTCGAGCCGCTGGGACCGTTCGGGGAGGGCCTGGACGTGTGCTGCGGGACCGGCGCGGGGATGGGCGTCCTGCTGCGGCTCTGCGAACGGCGGGCCGTGGGCGTCGACTTCAGCGCCGGCATGCTCGGCGAGGCCCGCTCCGCCCACTCGGGGGCCCCCGGCGGGCCGGCGGTCGGCTGGGTGCGCGCCGACGTACGGAGGCTGCCCTTCGCCGGTGCCTTCGACCTGGCCGTCAGTTTCGGGGCGTTCGGGCACTTCCTGCCCGAGGAGCGGCCCGGGCTGTTCGCGGGGGTGCACGCGGCGCTCCGGCCCGGCGGCCTGTTCGCCTTCCCTGTCGGCGCGCCGCCCCGGGTCGGGTCGCGTGCCTACTGGACGCTGTGGGGCTTCGACGCGGCGATGCGGGTGCGCAACGCCCTGTGGCGTCCCCCGTTCGTCATGTACTACCGCACGTTCCCCCTCCCCGAGGTGCGCGGCGAACTGACCGACGCGGGGTTCGAGGTGGGCACGCTGCCGCTGGAGGAGCTCGGCCGGCGGGAGGACGGCAGCCCCCGCTGCCGGCTGGTCGTGGCCCGGCGCGCCTGAGAGGCGGACGGGGGGCGGGAGGCGGTCTTGTGCCTGGTGCCGGAGCGGCCCGATACTCACTCCGTTGATGTCAGGTGCACGTCATCAATGACCCTCGGTGGACACGTCTCCGCGCGCCGCGCGACACCCCCCACGTGCCGTCGCCCACCGGCTTCCCACCACGAGGAGGAGACCACGTGAGGATCAGGCGCACCACCGCAAGGAGCACCACCAGGAACACCACCCGCCGTGCCCGGCTGCTCGCCGCCGCGATCGGCCTGGGCGTCGCCGCCGTGACCACCGCACCGAGCGCCGCCGCGGCCGCCCCGCGCGCCTACGGCGCGGCCGAACTCTCCCGGGTGAGCGACGCCGTGCTCCACACGGACGTCGACGGCATCGCCTGGCACGTCGACGACCGGACCGGACGCGTCGTCGTCACCGCCGACAGCACCGTCTCGCCCGCCGACGTCCGAGCCCTGCGGAAGGCCGCGGGCGCGGACGCGGGCGCGATCAGGGTCGAGCGGACACCGGGTGCCATCGCCCCGCTGGGCTCCGCCGGCGACGCCATCCACGGCAACGGCTACCGCTGCTCGCTCGGCTTCAACGTCCTCAGCGGCGGCACGTACCACTTCCTCACCGCCGGGCACTGCGGCGACGTGGTCGACACCTGGTACGCCGACTCCGGGCAGCGCACGCTCATCGGCCCGACCGTGAAGTCGAGCTTCCCCGGCAACGACTACGCCCTCGTCCGCTACGACAACACCTCCCTGGGCCACCCGGGCGGCTTCACCCCGGCCGACGCCTACGTGGGCCAGCCGGTCAAGCGCACCGGATCCACCACCGGCACCCACAGCGGAACCGTCACCGCCCTGAACGTCACGGTCCGCTACAGCGGGAGCGGCACCGTCCGCGGCATGATCCAGACGAACGTCTGCGCGGAGCCCGGCGATTCCGGCGGCCCGCTCTACGACGGCTCCAGGGCCCTGGGCATCACCTCCGGAGGCAGCGGCGACTGCCGCAGGGGCGGCACCACCTTCTACCAGCCCGTCCCCGAGGCGCTCAGCGCCTACAAGGCGACCATGTACTGACCCGGCAGGGCGGGGGCGCGAGCTCCCGCCCTCCCCGGAGGGGGCGCGCGGCGCAGACGAGCCCGGCCGGGCGGGCGCGGTAGCATCCGAGCCGCGAGACCACACACCGCAGGAGGCCGTCATGGTGGACGATGCCGGGCTGCGCCATCTGCGCCGCTGCGTGGAACTGGCGACCGAGGCGCTGGAGGCGGGCGACGAACCGTTCGGCTCCGTACTCGTCGGCGGGGACGGGACGGTCCTGGCCGAGGACCGCAACCGGGTCGCCCTCGGCGATCGCACCCGCCACCCGGAGTTCGAGCTGGCGCGCTGGGCCGCCGCCCACATGACACCGGAGGAACGGGCGGCGGCGACCGTCTACACCTCCGGGGAGCACTGCCCGATGTGCGCCGCCGCCCACGCCTGGGTCGGGCTGGGCCGCATCGTCTACGCGAGCTCCTCCGCGCAACTGGCCTCCTGGCTGGACGAACTGGGTGTGCCCGCGCCGCCGGTGCGGACGCTGCCGGTGGAGGAGATCGCGCCCGGTGTCGCGGTGGAGGGGCCGGTCCCCGGCCTCGCGCGGGAGGTGCGCGAACTGCACCGGCGCCTCCACGGCGCGGCCTGACCCCGGAAGCGGGGGCGAGCGGACCGTCGGCCGGGTGACCCGGCCGCCCGGCAACCCGGCCGCCGGGCGGGGCGGTTCGCAGAGGGAGGCGCCTCTCGCGGCGCGGCGGCCCGCCGATACGCTTCGGCCCCATGCAGCAACCGTTCGAAACTCCGGTTCCCCCCACCCGACGCCGCACGGGCCCGCTCCTGGCCGCGCTGGCGGCCGGACTGGTGATCGGCGGCGCGGGTGTCGGGGCCGCCTGGGCCCTCACCGGCGGAAGCGGCGGCGAAGGCGGCCCGGCGGCCGACGCGCGTGCGGCGTGCGGCGTCCTGGACCGCTTCGACGAGTCGCGGTACACGGACAAGGGGCCGGCCGGCGAGGCGGCGCTCAACCGCTGGGGTGCGGCGCAGGCCCTCTCCGCCTCGGCGGCCGCGGGCGACGAGCGGTACGAGCCGCTCGCGGAGGCGCTCAGGAAGTCGTACCACCGGGTTCTGTCGGCCTTCGAGTTCGACGCGCAGGCGAAGAAGGACCTGGAGCGGGCGCGCGGGATCTGCGCGGACCTGTGAGCCGGACGGGCCCGTGAGCCGGACGGGGTGTCAGCCGTCGGCCGCTGCCGCACGGGTGCAGGCCAGATAGGTCGCCCGGTGCACGGCACGGGCCAGGCGGGCGCCCCACCGGGAGCGGGGGCCGGCGAAGGGCTCGACGGCGGTCGGACGGCCCGGCGAAGGCGGCGCGGCGGCGACGCACACCGCGTCGGTCGGTGTGCCCGAGGCGTCCACACCGGCGTCCCGCAGCGCCTGCACCTTGGCCTCGGTGGCCGTGGCCACGGCGTTGACCAGAGCGGCGTCCGACAGTGCGACCGGCACCGAGACCAGGATGTTGATGGTCCCGGCGGGCAGCGGTCCGCCGCTGCCCGCGCCCGGCGCCGCGGCCCAGCCGTGTACGCCGATCCCGGCCGTGACCAGGGCCTCGGCCCCCTCGTCCACCGCGAGGCAGTGGTCCAGCACCCGGGCGGCGGTCATCAGGCCCACACCGGGGCCCTCCGCGCCCGCCCGCCCGGCCAGTTCGGCCAGGTGCCGCTCGGCGTCCAGGCGCGCGTAGCCCGGAGGCACCTGGGCGTTGAGGAACCAGCCGCGCTCGCCGAGCCCGCCGCCCAGCGGTGCGCTGCTGATCATCCGCCGCCCGGACTCGGGCCGCCAGAACAGCATCGGCCAGGAAGCGTCCTGCTCCCGGTGGTGCAGGACGCGTACGCCGGCCAGGGAGCCATGAGGGGATCGCAGGAGCACGCTGCACCCTAGCGCGGGGCCCGCGGACGGGAGCGCGGGGGAGCCCGGTGACGGGTGCCCGGCGGCTCAGTGGAACTCGTGGACCACCCGGATCCGCCCGACGATGTGCGCGTTGAAGTCGTCGAGCTCCTCCGCCGGGACCCACAGTTCGAGGATGGTCTCCCCGCCGGCCCGCCGCACCGGATAACGGGACAGGAAGCCGGTTGCGACCTCGAATCGCGTGACGAAGCCCGCCCCGTCGTGCTTCACGTTCCAGTCCCTGGCGATCCTGATCGCGTAGTCCTCGTTCAGCACCGGGTAGAAGATCGGCTGTTCGGGCAGCCGGGGAGGCCAGGCGCGCCACCGGGACTCCCGCACCAGTGCCAGTTCCTTCGGCCCGGTGGGCCGCCACAGGGTGGTCGTCGGAGGCCGGTCTGTCATCGGGCGCTCCTTCGGTGCGTGCGGGAGGCGGAGGGAGCGGCGGGCAGGTGTGCCGCCGCGCCGGGCGGGAAGAGACGCTACCGGCGCCCCGGACCGCGGGCCATCGGTTATCCGTTCCGCGCGGCCCGCGGACGCCGGCCCCGGCGCGGCACGCGCCGGGCCCGGACCGGTTCGCCGGACCGGAGCGGCCCTGCCGCATAAACTGATCACCGCAGACCTTTCTTGTCACTCACAACCCGTCAGGAGCGACAGTCATGGCCACCACCCGTACCGCCAAGACCCACTGGGAAGGCAACCTCCTCGAGGGCAAGGGCAACGTCGCCCTCGAATCCTCCGGGATCGGCACCTATGAGGTGAGCTGGCCCGCCCGCGCCGAGGAGCCCGGTGGCAAGACCAGCCCCGAGGAGCTGATCGCGGCGGCCCACTCCTCCTGCTACTCGATGGCCTTCTCGGGCGGCCTGGCGCGCAAGGGCCACACGGTGGAGAAGGTCGACACCCAGGCGGACGTCACCTTCCAGCCGGGCGAGGGCATCACCGCCATCAAGCTGACCGTCCGCGCCGCCGTCCCCGGGCTGTCCGAGGAGGACTTCCAGGCGGCCGCCGAGGAGGCCAAGGCCAACTGCCCGGTCAGCCAGGCCCTGGCCGGGGTCAAGAACATCACCCTGGACGCCCGGCTCGTCTGACGTGCCGGAGCCGGGGCGCGGCCCCGCGCACCACCGGGCCGGCCGGGGACGCGCACGCGTCCCCGGCCGGCCCGGTCCCGTCTTTGTGACCGGCCCGGAGGTCTCAGCCGGACAGCCGCCGCAGCTTGAGCACGGCGTCCTCCAGGACGGCCCGCTGCCCGTCGGGTCCGGTCGCCTCACGCCGGTACTCCCCGCTCACCAGCGGCTCCCACTCCTGCTCCGGGAGGCCGAGCGAGCCGAGGACCTCCGCCGACGTGGGCAGGGGCGGGTGGTCGTCGTGGCCGTGGTCGGCCGCCCACGGGGGAGGGCCGGCGTGCCCGACGACCAGCAGGACGCCGCCCGGCGACACGGCCGCCGCGGCGTCGCGCAGGATTCGCTCCCGGGGCAGTTCGACGGGGGAGGGGGCGTGCAGGAAGTGGGCGGAGACCAGATCGAAGACGCCGCGGGGGAAGGACTCGGCCAGGTCGTGCCGCTGCCAGTCGATCCGGTCGGCGACGTCCGCCCGCCGTGCCCGCTCGGCTCCGCGTTCCAGGGCGATCCGCGAGACGTCCACCGCGGTGACGCGCCAGCCCTGCCGCGCGAGCCAGATCGCGTCGGCCCCCTCCCCGCATCCCAGGTCCAGGGCGCTGCCCGGGGCCAGATCCGCCGTCTCGCGGACCAGGGCGGCGTTGGGCTCGCCGCTCCAGACCCGCTCGCCCGCACCGTAGAAGTCGTCCCAGAACTCCCCGGGCGAGGCGCCGTCCGTGCCGTCGCCGTTCGTCGTGTGACCGCTCATCGCAGAACCTTCCTTCCGAGGCCGTCGCGGGCCGCGACGGCCCGGTCGGTCTCCTCCTCGACCAGATCGGCGTTGATCGCCGCGGCCGCGTTCACGCCCGCGGCGGCGGCGCCGACGACCTGCCCCGTCAGATCGGTGGCGTTTCCGGCCACCCACACCCCGGGCACGGCGGTGGCACCGGTGGCATCGGCGGGGATGTGCTCGCCGACGGCATGGCCGCTCCTCACCTGGCCGGCGGTCTCCAGTCCCAGATCCGCCAGGAAGCCCGCACGGGCGGTGAACCGGGGGGCGACCACCAGCGCCCGGCACGGCACGGTCCGCCCACCCTCCAGACGCACCCCGGCGAGACGGCCGCCGCTTGTCTCCAGGCCGGTCACCTCGCCGTCGACGACGGCGACACCGCGGGCGGCGAGCCGCTCGTACTCCCGGTCGCCGGGCTCGGGGCCGGTGTGCCGGAACAGGGTCACGTCCGCGCTCCACTGCCGCCACAGCAGCGCCTGCCGGACGGCCGCCGGCCCGGTGGACAGCACGCCGATCGCCCGGTCGCGCACCTCCCAGCCGTGGCAGTACGGACAGTGCAGGACATCGCGTCCCCACAGCCTCGCCAGCCCCGGCACCCCGGGCAGCTCGTCGACCAGGCCCGTGGCCACCAGCAGTCGGCCCGCCGCCACGGCGGTACCGTCGTCCAGGGAGAGGCGGAAGCCTCCGGCGGGCAGGCGCTCGACGGCCGTGACGGTGCCCGGGACGATCTCGCCCCCGTAGCGCAGCACCTCGGCGCGTCCGGCGGCCGCCAGCTCCGGGGGCGGTGTGCCGTCGAACCCCAGATAGCCGTGGACACCGGCGGCCGGGGCGTTGCGCGGCCGCCCGGAGTCGACCACCAGGACCGAGCGGCGCGCCCGGGCCAGGGTCAGCGCCCCGCTCAGCCCGGCGGCGCCGCCCCCGACGACCACCACGTCGTAGAGGTGCTCGGCGCCCTGGGCGAGTGGGATCGTGGAACGCCCGTCATGTCCGTTCATGTCTCTCCTTCCGTCATGCGGCAAGCCTCCGCCCAGGACCGCCCACTTGACAAACATCTTTGCCGGAACGGCAAATAGGAGTATGGCCGACGACGACCTCGAGAACGTTCTGACCGGTGTAGGGCCCCGGCTGCGGACCCTGCGCCGGGCGCGCGGCGCCACGCTCTCCCAGGTGAGCGAGACGACCGGGATATCGCTCAGCACCCTCTCGCGACTGGAGTCGGGGCAGCGCAGACCCACCCTGGAACTGCTGCTCCCCCTGGCGAAGGCCTACGGCGTCCCCCTGGACGAACTCGTCGGCGCGCCCGCCACCGGCGACCCCCGCGTCCACCCC
>NZ_JAKMAY010000013.1:0-38891 GCF_022015835.1 Streptomyces sp. ICN903
GCTCCGGGCCAGGCCCTGCCCAACCCCTTCGGGCAGCCGCCGGCTCCGCAGCAGCCCTTCGGGCAGGTTCCCGGGCAACCCGGCCACCCCGGTGCCCCGCAGATGCCCCAGGTGCCCCAGGGACCGGCGGCCGGCATCGGCGCCGCGCTGGAGAAGTACCGGGAGGCGCCCACCGGGCAGCGCTGGACCCTGCAGAACCCGGCACTGATCCGCGCCGACCTCTCCCACGACGGCCAGGGCGTCCTCGCGCGCCAGGGCAGCATGGTGCTCTACCAGGGCAAGGTCGACTTCTCCTACAAGGGCGCCGGCTTCGCCGGCCGGATCGTCGGCAACGCCACCGGCCAGGAGATGCAGCTCATGCGCTGCACCGGCCGCGGCCAGGTGTTCTTCGCCGAGAACGCCGCGCACGTCCACCCCATCGAACTCCAGGGCGACGCCGTCTGCGTCTCCGCCGACAACGTGCTCGCCTTCGACGAGACCCTCCAGTACGAGGTACGCCGGATCGACGGCCACGGCATCCCCGGCGGCGCGCTGTTCACCATGCAGTTCCAGGGCACCGGCACCGTCGTGGTCAAGACGCAGGGCACCCCGGTGGTCCTGCCCGTCACCCCGACCACCTTCGCCGACAGCCAGGCCGTCGTCGCCTGGTCCGCCGGCGCCCAGGTGATCATCTCCAGCCAGGTGCGGCTGCGCCGCAACGCCTACCCGGGCCACAGCGGGGAGACCGTGAACCTCCAGTTCCGCGGCGCGCCCGGCAACTTCATCGTCGTCCAGCCCTACGAGGTCTGAGGGAGCCCGTCATGGACCACACAGCGATCTCGGGGGTCTCGGGCTACGCCCCGACCCCGCCCGCCGCCCGCATGGAGAACCACGGCTCGCACATGGTGAAGATCGCCATGGCCGGCGGCCAGGACGTCTTCGCCCGCTCCGGCTCGATGGTCGCCTACGAGGGCTTCGTCCAGTACGAGGCCAATCCGCCGGCCGTCCGGCAGGCCGCCTCCCAGTGGCTCACCGGAGAGGGCGCCCCGCTGATGAAGTGCAGCGGCGACGGACTGCTCTACCTGGCCGACTACGGCGCCGACGTCGTCTGCCTGAACCTCGACAACGAGGCGATGTCCGTCAACGGCACCAACCTCCTCGCCTTCGACGCCCACCTCCAGTGGGGCGTCGAGCGCGTCAAGGGCCTGGCGAAGTTCTCCGGGCAGGGCATGTTCAACGTCGGGATATCCGGCACCGGCTGGGTCGCCCTCACCTCCCGCGGCACTCCCGTAGTGGTGGACTGCGGACGCGGCGAGGACGAGACCTACGTCGACCCCGACGCACTGGTGGCCTGGTCCTCGGGGCTGAAGATGAAGGGCAAGCGGAGCATGAAGGCGGGCGCGCTGATCGGCCGGGGCAGCGGAGAGGCCTACCAGATCGCCTTCTCCGGCCGGGGATTCGTCGTCGTACAGCCCAGCGAGGACAGCACCGACCGCCTGCGCGTCCGGGGCTGAGGGGGGAAGAACCATGCAGAGTCCGCTTTTCGGCCACACCGAGGTGCAGAGCCAGGACCGCTACGCCCTGCAGAACCCGCAGCTTCTGCGGGTCCTGCTCGGCGGCCAGGACGACGTGCTCGCCCGCAAGGGCGCGATGGTCGCCTACCAGGGACTGATGGAGTTCGACGGGGAGTACCAGAGCGGCGGGCAGCGCCGCAGACGGTCGCGGACCGGCGAGGGCCTGGAGCTGATGCGCTGCTCCGGGCAGGGCACGGTCTACCTGGCCAACCTCGCCCAGTACATCCACATCATGGACGTAGGCTCCGAGGGACTGACGGTCGACAGCGCCTACGTGCTGGCGCTGGACTCCTCCCTGCACTGGGAGGTGATCGCCGTGGACAGCCAGTTCGGGATCTCCGGCTCCGGCGCGTACAACCTCAACATCACCGGGCACGGCAAGGTCGCGCTGATGACCTCCGGCCGGCCGCTGGCGCTCCAGGTCACCCCGGAGCGGTACGTCAGCGCCGACTCCGACGCGGTGGTCGCCTGGTCCAGCTCACTGCGGGTGCAGATGCAGGCCCAGACCAGCTCCCAGAGCGTGTTCCGGCGGCGCGGCAGCACGGGGGAGGGCTGGGAGCTGAACTTCATGGGCGAGGGCTTCGCACTCGTCCAGCCCAGTGAGCTGCTGCCACCGCAGAACGCGGCAGCCGGCCTGGGCGCGCAGTACGGCATGGGCCAGCACGGCGCACGCGGCCAGAACCAGGGCAACATCTGGACCAACTGACCGGCCGGAGGACATCGGGGCGCGCGGGCCCGCTTCGGAGGACCGCCCGCGCGCCCCGGCGTCAGAGCAGTGCGCGAGTGCGCTCGGCCAGCCGTACGACGGAGCCGTCGGCCACGTCCGCGACCTCGTCCCAGCCGAACCAGCGCAACTCCAGCGACTCCTCGCCGGCCTCCTCGGCCGCGCCCTCGGGCGCCAGGGCGGCGTACTGCACGTCCAGGTGCCAGGCGCACGGTGTGTGGTGCCGGTCCAGGCGGACGGGCCCGCCCGGCAGCAGGGTGAGCCCCGCGATGCCCGACTCCTCGGCGGCCTCCCGCAGGGCGGCACCGGCGAGGACGGTGTCGCCGGGCTCGCAGTGCCCGCCCGTCTGGAGCCACATTCGCAGCTTGCGGTGGTGCGTCAGCAGGACGCGTCCGCGGCGCGGATCCACCACCAGCGCGCTCGCCGTGATGTGCCCGTCCGCGCAGGACCGCCACACGCCGTCCGGTCGGGCGGCCAGATGGTCGCAGTACGCCAGGCGCAGCGCCTCCTGGGCGCCGTCCGGCGCGGACCACTCCTTGAGCGTCCGCGCCGCGTCCTCGTGCAGGCTCACCGGGCGCCGCCGTGATCGTCCCCGCCGTCCTCGCGCCGGTCCCCGCCGTCCTCGCGCCGGTCCTCGCCGTCCCCGCGCTCGTTCCTGTCGTCCGGCTCCGGGCCGCGCCCGCCTCCGGCGCCGCCCTCCGCACCGGACTCCCTGCCCAGCAGCCCCTCCAGCTCGGAGAAGTCCAGCTGCTCGCGGTGGACGAAGCCGTCCGGGTCGTCGAGGTCCTCGGCGGTCGGCAGCATGTCCGGGTGCGCCCACAGCCCGTCGCGTCCGTCCACCCCGCGGGCGTCGGTGAGCGAGGCCCACAGCCGGGAGGCGTCGCGCAGCCGCCGGGGCCGCAGCTCCAGGCCGATCAGCGTGGCGAAGGTCTGCTCGGCCGGACCGCCGCCGGCGCGGCGGCGCCGCAGCGTCTCGCGCAGGGCGGAGGCGGAGGGCAGATGGGGCTCGGCCGCGGCGTGCACCACCGCGTCCACCCAGCCCTCGACCAGTGCCAGCGCCGTCTCCAGCCGGGCCAGGGCCGCCTTCTGCTCGGGGGTGTCCTCGGGCTGGAACATGCCCTGCTGCAGTGCCTCCTGCAGCTCTTCCGGGCGCGAGGGGTCGAGCTGCCCGACGACGTCCTCCAGCTTGGCCGTGTCCACCTTGATCCCGCGCGCGTACCCCTCGACCGCGCCGAACAGGTGCGAGCGCAGCCACGGGACGTGGGCGAACAGCCGCTGGTGCGCCGCCTCGCGCAGCGCCAGGTAGAGCCGCACCTCCTCCAGGGGCACGCCCAGGCCCTCGCCGAAGGCCGCGATGTTGGCCGGCAGCAGCGCCGCCCGGCCCTTCGGCCCCAGCGGCAGCCCGATGTCGGTGGAGCCCACCACCTCGCCGGCCAGCACGCCCAGCGCTTGACCGATCTGGGTGCCGAACATCGCGCCGCCCATGGAGCGCATCATCCCCAGCAGCGGGCCGGCCATGGCCTGCATCTCCTCGGGGAGCACGTCGCCCATGGCCGCCCCGACCCGCTCGGCGACCGGGTCCACCAGGTCCTTCCACACCGGAAGCGTGGACTCCACCCACTCGGCGCGGCTCCAGGCGAGGGCCGAACCGGAACCGGAGGGCAGCGAGGTCACGCCGTCCAGCCACAGGTCGGCCAGGCGCACGGCCTCCTCCACCGCCTCGCGCTCCCGCGGGCCGACGCTCGAGTCCTTGGTGCCGTCCGGGGTGCCCGCGGCGACGGTCTGCCGGGCGATGTCCTTGGCCATGTCCCAGTTGACCGGCCCGCCCTCGTAGCTGAGCATCTGGCCGAGCCGCTGGAACGCGGCGCCCAGGTCGTTCGGGTCGAAGCCGCCGGGGCCGCCGCCCAGCGATCCGAACATCGCCGCGAGCGGGTTGTCGGCGCCGCCCGCACCGCCGAACCCGAACGGGTTCTGCGGGCCGCCCCGGTCGCCCTGACCGCCCTTGTCGCCCTTCTTCCGTCCGTCGTCGCCCTCCTCGGGCTCCTCGGGCGGCATGCCGAATCCGAATGGGATGTCACTCACGGGGTTCCTCGGCTCTGGTGGATGGGACGGTGGGACGTCGGTGGAATGGCGCGCGATGTGGCGGGCTCTACGTCCAGCCTAGACACCTCTCGTGCAGGATGGAGCCTGCGCACGTCGTACCCAGAGACAACCGCGGGAGACACCGGGTGAGTTCCCAGGAGCCAAACGTTCGCGGTCCGCGTAACGGAGCCGCAGGGCCCGTCGTCGCGGTCACCGGAGCCGCATCGGGGGTCGGCGCGCTGCTCACCGAGCGGCTGGTCGCCTCCCCGGACGTGGGGCGGGTCGTCGCGCTCGACGAGCGCCGCGGCGCGGTGGACGGCGCGCAGTGGCACGTCCTGGACGTGCGGGATCCGGCCATCGCCGACCGGCTGCGCGGTGACGGCGAGCCGGTGGACACCGTGGTCCACCTCGCCCTGAACCTGGATCTGGAGACCGACCCCGCCGCACGTACCGCCTACAACGTGCGCGGCACCCAGACCGTGCTGACCGCGGCCGCCGCCGCGGGCGTGCGCCGGGTGGTGCTGTGCACCTCGGCGATGGTCTACGGGGCCCTGCCCGACAACGACGTGCCGCTGGCCGAGGACGCCGAGCTGCGGGCGACCGCCGAGGCCACCGGGGTGGGCGACCTGCTGGAGATCGAACGCCTCGCCCGCCGCGCCCCCCGCGCGCACCCGGGGCTGAACGTCACGGTCGTGCGCCCCACCGTCCTGGTCGGCGGCACCGACACCGCCCTGACCCGCTACTTCGAGTCCCCGCGCCTGCTGGTCGTGGCCGGCTCCCGGCCCTGCTGGCAGTTCTGCCACGTCGAGGACCTGGCCGGCGCCCTGGAGTACGCGGCGCTGGAGAAGGTGGAGGGTGAGCTGGCGGTCGGCTGCGACGGCTGGCTGGAGCAGGAGGAGGTCGAGGAACTGTCCGGCATCCGCCGCATGGAGCTGCCCTCCGCCGTCGCGCTCGGCGCCGCGTCCCGGCTCCACCGCCTGGGGCTGACGCCCTCCCCGGCCGGCGACCTGGCGTACACCATGCACCCCTGGGTGGTCAGCGGCTCCCGGCTGCACGAGGCGGGCTGGCGGCCGAAGTGGACCAACGAGGAGGTGCTGGCCGCGCTGCTGGAGGAGGCGGCCGGGCGCCACGCGGTCGCGGGCCGCCGCCTGGGCCGCAAGGACGCCACCACGCTCGGCGCCGCGGGCGCCACCGTCGCCCTGGTGGGCACCGCGGCCCTGGTCAGGCGCGCCCGCAAGGCCCGCCGCCGGGTGTGACGACGGGAGCGGCACCGGAGTGTCGGCGGGCCGCCGCCGCGCTCCCGCGCCCGTACGGCACCATGGCCCCATGGCACAGACGTACGACCACCCCGGGGAGCGGGCGGCGCCCGACCCGGTCCGCCTCCTGGCGATCCGCGACACCCCGCTCTCCGTGGACGAGGTCCTCGCGGCCGTCGGCGACGCGTCGGCGGGAGGCACCGCGCTGTTCGCGGGCACCGTGCGCGACCACGACGGGGGCACGGGGGTGACCGGCCTCGGCTACTCCTGCCACCCCACGGCCGAGGACGAGCTCCGCCGGGTAGCGAAGGAGGTCGCGGCCGACTTCCCCGTACGGGCGCTCGCCGCGGTCCACCGGGTGGGGGACCTGTCGGTCGGCGATCTGGCCGTGGTCGTCGCCGTCTCCTGCGCGCACCGCGCCGAGGCGTTCGAGGCGTGCCGCCGCCTGATCGACGACCTGAAGCACCGGGTGCCGATCTGGAAGCACCAGACCTTCTCCGACGGCACCGAGGAGTGGGTGGGGGCCTAGTGCCGCGCCTGTCGGCGGGCTCCGAACCGGCCGCCGGCAGGAACCCCCGGAACCCGCCGGCGCGTCTCCCGGGCAGCTGTGCCATGACCGCGCGGGGTGTGCCGCGTCGGCGGCCGGGAACAGTCCCCGCAGAGCCGGAGCCGAGGAGCGGGCGGTTTCCCGGAGGCGCGGAGTTGCGGAAGGGCACCCCTGCCGGAACGGTTGACTCATCCGGGATCTAGTCTGCTCATAGGCCGTATCTCCGGCGCACTCGAGGATCGGGAGGTCACTGTGGCGGCACTCGCCTGGTTGCTGATTCCGTTCGTCGCCGCGGTCGGGGCGGCCGTGTGGTCCGTGTGGGCCTCGCGCAAACCCAGCGGTTTCGGGGACGCCGACGGGGTCGCCGGGTACGAGGCCTTCCGCGCCGCCATGGAGCGGCCGCACGGCCGCGGGACGGGGCGGGAGGACCGGGGCGGCCGCGAAGGCCCCGCCGCCGTGTCCCGCACGGCGGCGGACGGACGGGCCCCCGCCGCCGACTGACGCGCGGTTCCCGTACTGTCGTGCCATGCCACGCCGGACCGCGACGATGCTCACCTCGACCCTGCTGCTCATAGCCGTGCTCTGCGCCGCGGTCCTCATCAGGGTGCCGTACGCCGAGATGTCACCGGGCCCCACCGTCAACACGCTCGGCGAGCACGACGGCGAACCGGTGCTGAGCATCGAGGGCAGGAAGACCTACGAGCCGTCCGGGCACCTGAACATGACCACCGTCCGCGTCACCGGCGCCGACTACCGGATGAACCTCGTGGAGGCCGTCTACGGCTGGCTGGCCGAGGACAGCGCCGTCGTCCCGCACGACACCCTCTACCCCGACGACAAGTCGGCCGAGGAGGTGCGCGAGGAGAACGCCGAGGAGTTCACCCAGTCGCTGGAGAGCGCCAAGGTCGCCGCCCTGCGCGAGCTGGACATCCCGGTCGGCGAACGGGTGGTCGTGGCCGCCGTGATCAAGGGGGGGCCGGCCGAGGACAGGCTGCACGCCGGGGACGTGATCACGGCCGTGGACGGCGAGGCCGTCGAGGAGCCGGGCGACGTCGCCGAGCTGGTGACCGAGCACGAGCCCGGAGAGGACGTGGTCTTCACCGTCGTCCCGGCCAAGGCCGCCCGGGCGGCCGAGAAGGCGGGCGAGGAGCCCACCGGCTCCCGGGAGGTCACCGTCACCACCGGTGAGGCCGACGACGACGGACGGGCCGTCGTCGGGATCCAGGCGGGACTCGACCACACCTTCCCGTTCGAGATAGACATCGAGCTGGCCGACGTCGGAGGTCCCAGCGCCGGGCTGATGTTCGCCCTCGGCATCGTGGACAAGCTCACCCCCGGCGATCTCACCGGCGGCGAGTTCGTGGCCGGTACGGGCACCATCGACGGCGAGGGGCGGGTCGGCCCGATCGGCGGCATAGGGATGAAGACCATCGCCGCCCGGGACAAGGGCGCCGAGTACTTCCTCACCCCCGAGGAGAACTGCGCCGGCGCGGCCCGGGACGTCCCCGAGGGCCTGACCCTGGTGAAGGTCGGCACGATCGACGACGCCATGGGCGCCCTGGAGGACATCCGGGAGGGGGAGACGGCCGGCCTGCCGCGGTGCGCGGCGGACTGATCCGCTCCCCCTCCGGCGGGCATCCCTCCGGCGGACATCCGCCCCGGGATCCCCGCCGCGGGCCGGCCGTCAGTCGCCGAAGGTGGCCGCCAGCGCCTCGGTGAGCCCGGGCACCAGATCCGGGCCGGTCAGCACCTCGGTGGGCGAGTCCTTCTCGCGCAGCCGCAGCGCGGACTCCCGGGCGCCGTCGCGCAGCACCGCCACGGTCATCCGGACCTCCTGGCGCTCGGGGTGCTCCGCCACCCAGCGGGCCAGCCGCTCCTCGGCGCCCTCCTCCTGGAGGTTCTCGGGAACGGACGCCTCCGCCGAGGGCGGCAGCATCAGCCGCTCCACCGTCATCGCGCATCCGGAGACCGCGTCGGGCCAGGCGATGGTGCCGAGGAACTCGTCCAGGGGGATCCCGGCGGGCAGTTCGTCCTGCTCGACCGGGGTGAGAGGGGCCGGGGCGGGGGCCTCGCCGTCCTGCCGCCCCTCACCGTCCAGTCCGAGCTGCTCGGCCAGGGCGGGTTCCTCGGTGCGCAGCCGGTCGGTGTCGACCAGGGCGAACAGTCGGGCGGGCTGGTCCCAGCCCAGGCCCGCGACGTACTCGTCGATCTCGAGCACGGCACGGGTCAGCGGGCTGGCGGCCAGGGGTGTGCCGTCGATTGGAAGGTTGTTCATCCTCATATCGTGCCGCTGAACCCCCCGGGAACGGGAACCGGGTAAAGGTTCAGTAAGTTGCATGGGTGGGGCCCTAGCATTCGGGGCCAGTCCCATCCGCTGCGATTCTCGAGGTGCGCACCTTGGCTTTCCAGATGCCGGACCGGGGCCCGGGCGGGCCCTCAGGACCACGGATCAGTGTCGGCAGGCCCTCCAGGCGCGCCAAGACCCTGCTCATGACGGTGGGCGCGCTGGCCGTGCTGGCCATGCTCTTCGTCATGTTCGCGGGGTTCTGGACCGACTGGCTGTGGTATCGCTCGGTCCGATACACCACCGTCTTCACCACCACCCTGTGGACCAAGATCGGCATGTTCGCCGTCTTCGGTCTGCTGATGGCCGCGGCCGTCGGCTTCAACATCTGGCTGGCCCACCGCCTGCGGCCCCCGCTGAGCGCGATGTCGCTGGAGCAGCAGAGCCTGGACCGCTACCGGATGGGCATCGCCCCGTACAAGAGATGGGTGCTCCTGGGGGTCACCGCGCTGGTGGGCCTGATCGCCGGCGCGTCGGCGGCCGGCCAGTGGCGCACCTGGCTGATGTGGGTGAACGCCGTCCCGTTCGGCACCTCCGACCCGCAGTTCGGCAAGGACGTGGCGTTCTACGCGTTCGACCTGCCCTGGTACCGCTTCCTGCTGAGCTTCGGCTTCGCGGCCGCGGTGCTCTCCCTGCTGGCCGCCGCGCTGGTGCACTACCTCTACGGCGGGCTGCGCCTGACCACCCCGGGCGCCCGCGCGACGTCCCAGGCCACCGGCCACCTGTCGGTGCTGCTCGGCGTCTTCGTGGCGCTCAAGGCGGTGGCGTACTGGCTCGACCGCTACGGCCTGGCGGTGAAGTCCGGCGACTTCAAGGCGACGGACAACTGGACGGGTCTGCGGTACGTCGACGCCAACGCCTACCTCCCGGCGAAGACGATCCTGTTCTTCATCGCCGCCATCTGCGCGGTGCTCTTCTTCGCCACCCTGTGGCGGCGCACCTGGCAGCTTCCGGTGATCGGCTTCGGCCTGATGGTCCTCTCGGCGATCCTGATCGGCGGCCTCTACCCGGCGATCGTGCAGAAGTTCCAGGTCCAGCCGAACGAGCAGGCCAAGGAGGCGCCGTACATCAAGAAGAACATCGACGCCACCCGCGACGCCTACGACATCGACGACTCCAAGGTCTCCAACTACTCGGGGCAGAGCGAGGCGAGCAACGAGGAGCTGCGCGAGGCGGCGGACACCACCGCCAGCATCCGGCTGCTCGACCCCAACGTCGTATCGCCCAGCTTCCAGCAGCTCCAGCAGGTCCGCAGCTACTACCAGTTCCCCGCCACCCTGGACGTGGACCGGTACGCCACCGAGGACGGCGACGAGCAGGACACCGTCGTCGGCCTGCGCGAGATCAACATCAACGGCATCACCGAGCGCAACTGGATCAACGACCACTTCAAGTACACCCACGGCTTCGGCATGGTGGCCGGCAAGGGCACCGAGGTGGCCTCGACCGGGGCGCCGGCCTTCATCGAGAAGGACCTCCCGCCGGAGGGCGAGCTCGCCGAGGACGGCTACGAGCCGCGGGTCTACTACGGCGAGAAGACCACGCAGTACTCCATCGTCGGCGGTCCGCAGAAGGAACTGGACTACATCGCCGGCAGCGAGGAGAAGACCTACAGCTACAAGGGCGACAGCGGGGTCAGCCTGGGCAGCATCGCCAACCGCGCGGCGTACGCGGTGACCTTCAACGAGCCGCAGATCCTCTACTCGGGCGCGATCGGCGAGGGCTCGCGAATCCTGTACAACCGCACGCCCAAGGAGCGCGTCGAGGCGGTGGCCCCCTGGCTGACCATCGACGGCGACCCGTACCCGGCGGTGGTGGGGGACCGCATCCAGTGGATCGTGGACGCCTACACCACGACCAACCAGTACCCCTACTCCTCGCGCACCACCCTGGGCGAGACCACGACC
Source organism: Streptomyces sp. ICN903 (assembly GCF_022015835.1). Taxonomy (NCBI): domain Bacteria; kingdom Bacillati; phylum Actinomycetota; class Actinomycetes; order Kitasatosporales; family Streptomycetaceae; genus Streptomyces; species Streptomyces sp. ICN903. The sequence goes on from NZ_JAKMAY010000013.1 coordinate 10,414, forward strand.
GACGCGCTGACCGACGGCCAGCGGGCGGTCATCGCCCAGCAGAACCGGGTCAACTACATCCGCAACTCGGTCAAGGCCACGGTGGACGCCTACTCGGGCGAGGTGAAGCTCTACGAGTGGGACGAGCGGGACCCGGTGCTGAAGACCTGGATGAAGGCCTTCCCCGGCACGGTCGAGCCGAAGGACGGGATCGACGAAGAGCTGATGGACCACTTCCGCTACCCGCAGGACCTGTTCAAGGTCCAGCGCGAGCTGCTGACGCGCTACCACGTCACCAGCGCGAGCCAGTTCTACAGCGGCAGTGAGCGCTGGCAGGTGCCGGACGACCCGACGCAGAAGGGCAACGCGGTCCCGCCGTACTACCTGAGCATGAAGATGCCGGACCAGGAGGAGCAGACCTTCTCCCTGACGACGACCTTCAACCCCAGCGGCCGCGAGACGCTCGGCGCCTTCATGGCGGTCAACGCCGACGCCCGCAGCGACGACTACGGGACCATCAGGATCCTGAAGCTGCCGTCCAACACCACGGTCTCCGGCCCGCAGCAGGTGCAGAGCCGCTTCAACTCCGACACCGACATCGCCAACGAGATCAACATCCTCAGGCGCGGTGACTCGGAGGTCGAGTACGGCAACCTGCTCACGGTGCCGCTGGAGGGCGGCCTGCTCTACGTCGAGCCGGTCTACGTCCGCGGCGCGGGCACCAACTACCCGCTGCTGCGCAAGGTGCTGGTGACCTACGGCGAGGAGACCGCCTTCGAGGACACCCTCGGGGAGGCTCTCAACGCCGTCTTCGGGGTCGAGGGCACCGAGGAGCCGCCGGCGGAGGAGGAGCCGCCCCCGGGCGAGGAGGAGACCACTCCGCCGCCCGCGGAGGGCTCCGAGGACCCGACGGTCCAGGAGGCGCTCCAGGACGCCCAGGAGGCGTTCGAGGCGGGCCAGGAGGCGCTGGGCAACCAGGACTGGGACGCCTACGGCCAGGCCCAGCAGGATCTGGAGGACGCGCTCGAGCGGGCCGCCGAGGCGCAGGAGTCGGCGGGCGGCGACGGCGGATCCGACGGCAAGAACCCCGGCGACGACAAGTCCGGCAACGACGAGGGACGCAAGGAAGAGTGAATCGGTGGTGAGCGGGCTCCCTTCGCGCCGTGGTAAGGTTGTGAACACAACGGCGCGGGGTGGAGCAGCTCGGTAGCTCGCTGGGCTCATAACCCAGAGGTCGCAGGTTCAAATCCTGTCCCCGCTACTGACGAAGAAGGACCCGGAGTCACTGACTCCGGGTCCTTCTTCTTGTGTTGGGCATGTGAGAAGAGAGGCGCGTGGTAGCGCTTTGCGTTTGGATGGTAGCTGTATCGGGAAGTCGACAAAACGCTGAAGTGACTTCCTTGGTGGCGGTATACCAGATGTAAGCGGGTTGCGGGTGGTGCGACGATGGGCCTCATGGGGGACAAGGCGAGAGATGAGGTCACGGGGGGCGGGGCGAGCCGCGCGGACCTCCGGGACCACCGCGACACGGACGCCATCAGCGCGCTCGGCGCCCGGCTGCTGCGCCGCGGCGACCTGGAAGGGGCCGAGCCGTATCTGCGCGCCGCCACCGCCGCCGGCGACCGCGCCGCCGCGAACAACCTGGGAGTCCTGCTCCACCAGCTCGGCCAGGCCGAGGAGGCCGCCGGCTGGTGGCGTGTCGCGGCCGTCGCCGGCTCGGCGGCCGCCGCCCACTCCCTGGGCCGCCACCACCGCGAGCGCGGCGACGAGACGGCCGCCGAGTACTGGCTGCGGCAGTCCGCCGAGTCCGGCCACCCCCTCGGCGCGTACGCCCTCGCCGACCTGCTGGAGCAGCGGGGCGAGGACGGGGCCGAACAGTGGTTCCGGGCCGCCGCCGAGCGCGGCCACCGCGAGGCGGCCTACCGCATCGCGCGGATCCTGGCGCGCCGTCAGGAGGGGAGCGCCGAGGCCGAGCAGTGGTACCGCCAGGCCGCGGCGCGCGGCCACCGGCGCGCCGCCCTGCGGCTGGGCACGCTCCTGGAGGAGCGCGGCGAACTGCGGGAGGCGGCCCGCTGGTATCTGACGGCGGCCAAGGAGGGGGAGGCGCGCGCCGCGCGCGCCCTGGGCTTCCTGCTGCGCGACGCGGGCGACACCGACAGCGCCGCCGAGTGGTGGCGCCGCGCGGCCCAGGACGGCGACGGCAGCGCGGCCAACGCCCTGGGCGCGCTGCACGCCGAGCGGGGCGAGCGGCAGACCGCGGAGCGCTGGTACCGCGCCGCGCTGGAGGCGGGCGACATCAACGGCGCCTTCAACCTCGCGCTGCTGTGCGCCGCCGAGGACCGCACCGCCCAGGCCGAGCAGTGGTACCGGCGTGCCGCCTACGCCGGGCACCGCGAGGCCGCCAACGCGCTGGCCGTGCTGCTGCTCCAGCGCGGCGACGCGGCGGGGGCGGAGCCGTGGTTCTCCAAGGCCGCCGAGGCCGGCAGCGTGGACGCCGCGTTCAACCTCGGCATCCTGCACGCGGGCCGGGGCGAGGAGGAGGCCGCCCGGCGGTGGTACGAGCAGGCGGCCGCGGCAGGTCACACCGAGGCGGCGCTCCAGGTGGGCATCGCGCTGCTGCGCGAGGGCGACGCCCACACCGCCGAGCGGCACCTGCGCCGCGCGGCCGGCGGCGGCAGCGTGGAGGGAGCCTTCCGGCTGGCGGCGCTGCTGGAGCGCCAGGCCCCGACGGCCGACGCCCTGGACGCGCACGGCCCGCCGGCCGAGTACGAGGAGTGGTACGAGCGGGCCGCCGAGCAGGGGCACCGGCGGGCGCAGGTCCGGCTGGGCATGTGCGCGGCGGCGCGCGGCGACGTGGTCCGGGCCGCGCACTGGTACCGGGTCGCGGCGGAGGCGGGCAGCAGCAACGGCGCCTTCAACCTCGGCCTGCTGCTGGCGCGCGAGGGCAGTGAGCCGGAGGCCGCCCTGTGGTGGACGCGTGCGGCCGAGGCGGGCCACGGCCGGGCCGCTCTGCGCCTGGCGCTGCTGAACGCCCGGCGCGGCGAGCTGGCCGCCGGGCGCCACTGGTGCGCCCGGGCGGTCGAGCTGGGTCCGCCGGAGGTCGCCGAGCGCGCCGCGCGGCTGAGCGAGGCCCTCCACGAGGAGCTGACGGCCTGAGGCGGAGGTGACGGTGGCGGGGGCGCCCGCGGGGCGCCCCCGCGGTTTGCGCTGATCGCCGCGGTGGGTTAAGGTTGTGAACACAACGACGCGGGGTGGAGCAGCTCGGTAGCTCGCTGGGCTCATAACCCAGAGGTCGCAGGTTCAAATCCTGTCCCCGCTACTGATGGGCCGGAGCCCGGATCCGAATGACGGATCCGGGCTCCGGCCGTTTTCGCGTGTTCGCCGTGCGGTGCTGTGTGTGGTGCTGTGTGCGGTGCGGACAGCGTGCACGCGGGACCGTGCACGGTGCACGAGGGCCCGGTTCGGTGTCGAGGCGGTGCCGTGCGTCCGTACGGGGAGGCTGCCCCGCGGCCTCGGGAGGAGGCCCGGAAGGGGTCAGGCGGAGGCGCAGGAGGGGCACAGCCCCCGGTAGGTGACCGTCGCCTCGTCGAGGGTGAACCCGTAGCGCTCTCCCTCGGGGAGCAGGGCCAGCGGGTCGCCGGAGGGGCGGACGTCGCGGATCACGCCGCACCGCGAGCACACCAGGTGCTGGTGGGAGTGGTGCGCGTTCGGGTCGTACCGCTTGGCGCGGCCGTCCGTGCTGACCTCGATCACCTCGCCGATCGAGACCAGTTCGCCGAGGGTGTTGTAGACGGTGGCGCGGGAGATCTCCGGCAGCTTCTCGGCCGCGCGCGCGTGCACCTCGTCGGCGGTGTAGTGGACATGCTCACCATCGAGGACCTCGGCGACCACTCGCCGCTGGGCGGTCAGCCGCCAGCCGCGATCCCGGAGACGTTGTAGCAGGTCACTCATGTTTCCACCTTAGCAGCGCGCGTCCATGCCCGGATCGTGTACGGTCTTCATCGTCTTCTTGACTTAGACAATGTCCAATGTAGGATCGCGTTCGGCTCAAGCCAAGGGGACAGGACAGATTCAGGAGGCGCATGTGACTGCCCAGATCGAGAACACCGGGCCGCTGACCACGGAGGCCGGTGCTCCCGTCGCGGACAACCAGAACAGCGAGACCGCCGGCTCGGGCGGCCCGGTCCTGGTCCAGGACCAGCTCCTGCTGGAGAAGCTCGCCCACTTCAACCGCGAGCGCATCCCCGAGCGGGTCGTCCACGCCCGCGGCGCGGGCGCCTACGGCACCTTCACCGTCACCGCCGACGTGACGAAGTACACCCGGGCGAAGTTCCTCTCCGAGATCGGCAAGGAGACCGAGGTCTTCCTGCGCTTCTCGACCGTCGCCGGCAACCTGGGCGCGGCCGACGCGGTGCGCGACCCGCGCGGCTTCGCGGTGAAGTTCTACACCGAGGAGGGCAACTACGACCTCGTCGGCAACAACACCCCGGTGTTCTTCATCAAGGACGCCATCAAGTTCCCCGACTTCATCCACACCCAGAAGCGCGACCCGTACACCGGCTCCCAGGAAGCCGACAACGTCTGGGACTTCTGGAGCCTGAGCCCGGAGTCCACCCACCAGGTGACCTGGCTCTTCGGTGACCGCGGCATCCCGGCCTCGTACCGCCACATGGACGGTTTCGGCTCGCACACCTTCCAGTGGAACAACGAGGCGGGCGAGGTCTTCTGGGTCAAGTACCACTTCAAGACCGACCAGGGCATCAAGTGCCTCACCCAGGACGAGGCCGACCTCCTGGCGGGCAAGGACCCCGACAGCCACCAGCGCGACCTGCGCGAGTCCATCGAGCGCGGTGACTTCCCGAGCTGGACCGTCGGCGTCCAGATCATGCCGGCGGCCGAGGCGGCGAACTACCGCTTCAACCCGTTCGACCTGACCAAGGTCTGGCCGCACGCGGACTACCCGGTCATCGAGATCGGCAAGCTGGAGCTGAACCGCAACCCGCAGAACATCTTCGCCGAGGTCGAGCAGTCGATCTTCTCCCCGCACCACTTCGTGCCGGGCATCGGCCCCTCCCCGGACAAGATGCTCCAGGGCCGGCTGTTCGCCTACGGTGACGCGCACCGCTACCGGGTGGGCATCAACGCCGACCACCTGCCGGTGAACCGCCCGCACGCCACCGAGGCCCGCAGCCACGGCCGCGACGGCTTCATGTACGACGGCCGCCACGGCGGGGCGAAGAACTACGAGCCCAACAGCTTCGGCGGCCCGAACGAGACCGGCCGCGCGCTGTGGCAGCCGGTCCCGGTCGCCGGGACCACCGGTGACATCCCCGCGCCCTCGCACGCCGAGGACAACGACTTCGTCCAGGCGGGCAACCTCTACCGCCTGATGACGGAGGAGGAGAAGGGGCGCCTGATCGACAACCTGGCCGGCTTCATCTCGAAGGTCTCGCGCGACGACATCGTCAAGCGGGCCATCGAGAACTTCCGCCAGGCCGACGAGGACTACGGCAGGAGGCTGGAGGCCGCGGTCAAGGCCCTGCGCGGCTGACCCATCGGCTCCTCGCCGTACGAACCCGGAGGGACCGGACGCCAGTGGGCTCCGGTCCCTCCGGTGTGTTCCGGGGCGTCTTCCCGGGCGCGTCCCCGGCCGCCCTCAGGCGGCCACCGTGCCGGCGGGCGCGGTGGGCGCGGTGGGCGCGGTGGGCGCGGTGGGCGCGGCGGGTGCCTCCCGGCGCACCGAGGACCAGCAGCGGACGATGTCGCGCACCGACACCACTCCCACCGGCTCCCGGTCGTCGAGCACGATCAGATGACGGAAGCCGCCGCGGGTCATGGCCCGCGCGGCGTCCTCCAGGGTCCAGCCGGGGGCGGCGAAGACCACGTCGGTGGTGGTGTGCAGGTGCGCGGGCTCCCGGTCGGGGTCCTGCCCGGCCCCCACGGAGTTGAGGATGTCGCGTTCGGTGAGGATGCCGACGCCGCCGGCGTCCGGGTCGAGGACGACGGCCGCGCCGACCCGCCGGGCGGACATCAGCCGGGCGGCCTGGCGGAGGGTGTGGGCGGGGCCGATGGTGAGGACCACTGTGCTCATGGCGTCACGGACGAGGGTGGTCATGACGGTTGTGCCACCTCCTTGGTGAACCCCGCGCTGGAGAAGGGATTCACAAGCTCACAAGCGGGCGGATTCTCATGTTCACATGCCGCCGGAGCCGCAACAAGGGGTGTGCGATGGCCAACTGACCGGGATTCAGCGGCGTGCTCAGTCGCCGACGTAGGCGAGCAGGTCCTCGTGGAGCAGTCCGTTGGAAGCCGCCGCGTTCCCGCTGTGCGGGCCCTCGCGCCCGTCCAGACCGGTGAAGGTGCCGCCCGCCTCCTGCACGACGATCGCGTTCGCCGCCATGTCCCACAGCGACAGCTCCGGCTCCGCGCACATGTCCACCGACCCCTCGGCGACCATCATGTACGGCCAGAAGTCGCCGTAGCCGCGGGTGCGCCAGCAGTCCCGGGTCAGGTCGAGGAAGCCGCCGAGCTTGCCGCGCTCCTCCCAGCCGCCGAGCGAGGAGAACGCGAACGAGGCGTCCTGCACCCGGGCCACCCGCGAGACCGACAGCCGGGTCGCCGACGTCAGACTGCGGCCGGTGTACGCGCCGGCGCCCAGCGCCGCCCACCAGCGCCGGTTCAGGGCCGGGGCCGACACCACGCCGACCACCGGCCGGTCGCCCTCCTCGGTCCGCTCCATCAGCGCGATCAGGGTGGCCCACACCGGGACGCCGCGCACGTAGTTCTTGGTGCCGTCGATGGGGTCGATCACCCAGCGGCGCGGCCCGCGCCCCTCGCTGCCGAACTCCTCGCCCAGCACCGCGTCGCGCGGCCGCGCCCGCTGCAGGGAGGTGCGGATCAGCTCCTCGGCCGCCTTGTCGGCCTCGCTCACCGGCGTCATGTCGGGTTTGGTCTCGACCTTGAGGTCGAGGGCCTTGAACCGCTCCATCGTCGTGGCGTCGGCGGTGTCGGCCAGCACGTGGGCGAGACGCAGGTCATCGTGGTAGTCGGGCATGGACGAACAGTATCCAGCGGCGCGGGCGGCCAGCCACAGGGGAGTGGCCAACCGGGTGTGCGGGCGTACACCCGCGGTGGTGAGGCGGTGCGAGGCGTCTTGACACCCTCCGCGACCGCGCCGATGCTGTGCGCGATCCGCCGTGTCCGGGGAGGCGCTGATGACCTCGGTGATGCCCTTCGCCGGTGACTTCGCCAAAGGCCCGACCGGAGATTCCTCCGGGGAGCCCGCCGCCGGCCGCGCCCCGGAGTCCAACGCGTCGCCCACGGCGCGCCAGGCCCTGCTGCGCGCCGCCCGCGCCGCCCTGGCGGACAGACCGTGGCCCCGGATCCGCATGGTCGAGGTCGCCGCGGCGGCCGGCTTCTCCCGCCAGACCCTCTACAGCGAGTTCGGCTCCAAGGACGGGCTCGGCGCGGCCCTGGTGGCCCGTGAGCTGGAGGTCCTCCTCGACCGCACCGCCCGCGCCGCGCAGCGGGCGGCCCGGTCGGCTTCCCGCACGGTTTCCGGCCCGGCCGCCGACCCCGTCGCGGGCTGCGCCGCGGCCGCCGTCTCGGTGGTGCGCGCCGCCTGCCGCGATCCGCTGGTGCGCGCCGCGCTCACCGGCTGCTGGGAGTCCCGGCTGCCGCCGCCCGGGCCGGAGGCGGACCGGGCGGCGGCGGGACTGCGGGACCGCACCGCCGCCGCGCTGGTGTCGGCGGGGGCCGCCGCCGGCGGTACGACCGGACCCGCCGCGCTGCGCCACGCCTGCGAGGTGGGCCTGCGGCTGGCGCTGTCCTACGTCGTCGCGCCCTGCGACGGGCCGCCCGAGGCGACCGAGGAGGCCGCGGGCACCCATGTCACCCAGGTGCTGCGGGCGCTGCTCCACTGATCCCCGGGTGCGGTCCGGGGCGGCGTACCGCGGTCAGTCGCCCTCCCGGCGCTCCCGCGTGGCCAGCAGGCGGCGCAGGGAGAACAGCCGGGCCGGATCCGCATGGCCGTCGGCGACCCAGGAGTCCAGCGCGCAGTCCGGCTCGTCGTGGCCGCAGGCGCGCGGACAGCCGTCCGTGCCCGGCTCCAGGTCCGGGAAGGCGTGGATCACCCGGGAGGGGTCGATGTGGTTCAGGCCGAAGGACCGCACACCCGGGGTGTCGATCACCCAGCCGCCCTCCGGCGCCGGCGGGAAGGAGACCTCGCCGGGCAGCGGCAGCGCCAGGGCCGAGGTCGTGGTGTGACGGCCGCGCCCGGTGACCGCGTTGACATGGCCCGTCGCCCGCCTGCGGTCGGGCGGGACGAGCGCGTTGACCAAAGTGGTCTTGCCGACCCCGGAGTGGCCCACGAAGGCGGTGGTCCGGCCCCACAGGAACTCGCGCACCCGGTCGGCGGCGGCGCCGTCGGCCAGCTCATCGCGGTCGGTCACCACATGCCGGACCCCCAGCGGGGCGTACGTCTCCAGCAGCGTGTCCGGCGGCGCCAGATCCGACTTGGTGAGGACCAGCAGCGGCTCCAGGCCCGCGTCGTAGGCGGCCACCAGGCAGCGGTCGATCAGCCGGGGGCGGGGTTCGGGGTCGGCCAGGGCGGTGACGATGGCGAGCTGGTCGGCGTTGGCGACGACGACCCGTTCGTAGGGGTCGTTGTCGTCGGCGGTGCGCCGCAGCACCGAGGAACGCTCCTCGACCCGCACGATCCGCGCCAGGGTGTCCCTGGCCCCCGACAGATCGCCGACGACCGCCACCCGGTCGCCGACCACGACGCCCTTGCGGCCCAGCTCGCGGGCCTTCATGGCGGTGACGGTGCGGCCGTCCACCAGGCAGGTGATCCGCCCCCGGTCGACGGTCAGGACGAAGCCGGAGGCGGCGTCCTCGTGCTTGGGCCGGATGCTGGTACGCGGGCGGCTGCCCCGGCGACCCGGGCGGATCCGGATGTCGTCCTCGTCTGTGTGCTTGCCGTAGCGGCGCATGGCCGGTTCCGCCTCTTACCCTCTGTCCCCGTCCCCTTCGAGCATGGCGCTCCACAGCTCGGGGAAGTCGGGCAGGGTCTTGGCGGTCGTCGCGACGTTCTCCACCTCCACGCCCTCGACGACCAGGCCGAGCACCGCGCCCGCCGTGGCCAGCCGGTGGTCCTCGTAGGTGTGGAAGATCCCGCCGCGCAGCGGGCGCGGGCGGATGACCAGCCCGTCCCCGGTCTCGGTGACGTCGCCGCCGAGACCGTTGATCTCCTTGGTGAGGGCGGCCAGCCGGTCGGTCTCGTGCAGCCGCAGGTGCGCCACGCCGCGCAGCCGCGACTCGGAGTCGGCCAGCGCCGCGACCGCCGCGATGCCGGGGGTCAGCTCGCCCACCTCGCTCAGGTCCACGTCGATGCCGTGGATCCGGCCGGTGCCGGTGAGGGTCAGGCCGCGCTCGTCCAGCTCGCAGCGCCCGCCCATCTCGGTGAAGATCTCGCGCAGCGCGTCACCGGGCTGGGTGGTGTGCGCCGGCCAGTCCGGGACGGTCACCCGGCCGCCGGTGACCAGCGCGGCGGCGAGGAACGGCTGGGCGTTGGACAGATCGGGCTCGACGACCAGATCGCGGCCGAGCAGCGCGCCGGCCGTGACCCGCCAGACGTTCGGCTCGCCCCCGGACTCGGGGGTGTCCACCTGGGCGCCCGCGGCGCGCAGCATCTCCACCGTCATCCGGATGTGCGGCATGGACGGCAGCGGGCCGCCGGTGTGGCGGACCTCCACGCCCTGGTTGAAGCGGGCGCCGGACAGCAGCAGGGCGCTGACGAACTGGGAGGACGAGGAGGCGTCGATCTCCACCGTGCCGCCGGTCAGGGAGCCGCCGCCGTGCACGGTCATCGGCAGTGCGCCGCGTCCGCCGTCGTCGATACGGGCACCCAGCGCGCGCAGCGCGTCGATCACGCCGTGGAGGGGGCGCTCGTGGGAGCGCTTGTCGCCGTCGAAGTGGACCGGACCGTCGGCCAGGGCGGCCACCGGTGGCAGGAAGCGCATCACGGTGCCGGCGTTGCCGACGTCCACGGTGGCGGGACCGTGCAGCCCCGCGGGGATGACGCGCCAGGCCTCGCCGCCGGCCCCGGGGCCGGCGGCGCCGTCCGCGACGGGCGCGGAGTTGGAGGACACCGTCTCCTCGATGCCCACCCCCATGGCGCGCAGCCCCTCGGCCATCAGCAGGGTGTCGCGCGAACGCAGCGGGCGGCGCAGCCAGCCGGGCTCGGAGGCGAGGGCGGCGAGCACCAGACCGCGGTTGGTGACCGACTTCGATCCGGGCACGGTGACGGTCGCATCGACGGCGCCGGACGCGGGCGGCGCGGGCCAGAGGGCGGTGTGGTCGGTCATGGGGCCAACTTTAGTGGCTTCGGCGGGGCGGGAGTCCTGGCCGGACGCGGGGAGAGCGCGGACGCGGGCGGCCGCGTTCGCGCACCGCCGGGCAGGGCCGGGCGCCGCCCGGGTGAGCCGGGCCGGGCGGAAGGCCCCGGGCTCCGGGGCGGGCGCCCGCGGCGGGGTCGTCAAAGCCCCAGCAGCCACCGTCCGCCGCCGGTCAGCGAGCACAGCGCGACGGCGTGGAAGAGCAGCAGCCACAGCGGCGCGGGCGCGTTCGTCAGCCGCGCGAGCTGGTCGGCGTCGGAGTCCGGCGCCTCGCCCCGGCGCCGCTTGCCCTGGAGTTCGAAGACGGGCCGCACGCCGCCCAGCAGCAGGAACCACACCACCCCGTACGCGAACGCCGCCTGCACCTCCGTCCCGGCGAACCACGACACCAGGAAGAACACCCCGCCGGTGAGGACGACGGTGAGTACCCCGTAGGCGTTGCGCACCATCACCAGCATCGCCAGCAGCAGCGCGGTGGCCCCCCACAGCAGCGCGGTGACGTGCCCGGCGGCCAGCAGCCACGCTCCCGCCAGACCGAGCAGCGACGGCGCGGTGTACCCGGCGGCTGCCGTCAGCACCATCCCGATCCCGTTCGGCCGCCCCCGGGAGACGGTCAGTCCGGAGGTGTCCGAGTGCAGGCGTATGCCCTCCAGACGCCGCCCGGTCAGCAGCGCCACGATCCCGTGCCCGCCCTCGTGGGCGATGGTCACCGCGTTCCGCGCCACCCGCCACGGCCCCCGTGCGGCGACGACGGCCAGGGCCACCAGGCCGGTGGCCGCCACGACCGCGAACGACGGGTCGGGCTGCGTCCCGACGACACGGTCCCAGACCTCGGCGATGCCGTCCGTGTCCATGCTCATGTTCGGCCGCCCCCCTCCTCGTTCTTCTGCGGTCTCCCCCGCGGTCCGTCGCGCCCGCCGCGGCCCGTTCCACCCGGTTGCGCCGCCCCGCGCGCCGGGCTCGTCCGGCCGCGAAGCGGTGCTCCGCAGTGTGCCACGGCCCTTGTCCGGAGCCCGTACGGCCGTTCACCGTGCCGCCGGCCGCACGGGCGTGGCAGGGTGGCGTACATGTGCGGACGGTATGCGGCGAGCCGATCGGCCGGTGAACTGGCCGGGCTCTTCGGAGTGGAGAAGTGGGATCCGGCCGAGGAGCTGGCGCCCGACTGGAACGTGGCCCCGACCAAGCAGGTGTACGCGGTGCTGGACCGGCCGCTGAAGGACAGCGGCGATCCGCGTCCCGTGCGCCAGCTCAGGACGCTGCGCTGGGGGCTGGTGCCCTCCTGGGCGAAGTCCCCGGACGTGGGTGTGAAGATGATCAACGCGCGGGCCGAGACGGTGCACGAGAAGCCCTCCTACCGCCGCCCCTTCACCGCCCGGCGCTGCCTGCTGCCCGCCGACGGGTACTACGAGTGGGTCACCGGGACGGCCGAGCGGCAGGAGGAGGAGAAGGGCAGGCGGAAGCGGCCGCGCAAGCAGCCGTACTTCGTTACCCCCGCCGACGGCTCGGTGATGGCGATGGCCGGGCTCTACGAGTTCTGGCGGGACAGGACACTGCCCGAGGACCACCCCCAGGCCTGGTGGGCCACCTGCACGGTGATCACCACCGAGGCGCAGAGCGAGCCGTTCGCGGGCGCGGGCGGGGACGGGCCGCGCTCCCTGGCCGACATCCACCCCAGGATGCCGCTGGTGCTCACCCCCGACCGCTGGGACGCCTGGCTGGACCCGGCCCGCACCGACGCCGAGGACGTGCGCGGGCTGCTGATCCCGCCGCCGGCCGGTGCCATGCGGGCCTATCCGGTGCGCGGCGAGGTCAGCAACGTGCGCAACAACGGGCCCGAGCTGCTGGAGGAGCTTGACGCGCCCGAGGCCGGGACGCTGTTCTGAGCCGGTGAGCACCGACAGCACCGACAGCACCGACAGCACCGACAGCACCGGCAGTACCAGCAGCACCGGCACCGCAGGCACGGGCACCACCGAGGAGGTCGCCACGCCGGCCGGTCCGGCCCGGATCACCTGGCGGCGCGCCGCCAGGCCGCGACTGCTCCTCGCGCTCGGGCACGGTGCCGGGGGCGGCGTCGAGGCGCGGGACCTGCGGGCCCTGGCGGACGCGCTGCCCGCGCACGGCGTATCGGTCGCCCTGGTCGAGCAGCCCTGGCGGGTGGCGGGGAGGAAGCTGGCGCCCGCGCCCGGGAGGCTGGACGAGGGGTGGCGGGCGGTGTGGCCCGCTCTGGAGAGGGAAGGACTGCCGGTCGTCTCCGGGGGGCGCAGCGCCGGAGCGCGCGTGGCGTGCCGGACCGCCGCCGAACTCGGTGCGCGCGCCGTGCTCGCGCTCGCCTTCCCCCTGCACCCCCCGGGGAAGCCGGAGCGGTCCAGGGCCGGAGAGCTGCTGGACGCCGGGGTGCCGACCCTGGTCGTCCAGGGCGGACGCGATCCCTTCGGACGGCCCGGTGAGTTCCCCGAGGGCACGGAGGTCGTCGAGGTGCCCGGGGGCGACCACGGCTTCGCCGTGCCGAAGAGGGCGGCACTCGGCCAGGAGGAGGCGCTCGGGGTGATCACCGGCGCGGTGCGCGAGTGGCTGGCGCGGGAATGATCCCCCGCCCGGGCGTGTTGTCCTGCTGCAGGACACGTACGGACCGAACACGCGCGAGGAGAGGGAGTCCACCCGACATGGGTTCGATCGCATGCCCGTCCCGCCCTGTGGGTACCCGTGCCACAGCCGCCCAGGTGGACTGGGCGACACTGAGGCTCGCCGGACCCGTCGGGGACGTCCCCTTCCAGGCGGCGGAGGGGACGGACCGTCGTCTATTCTCCGGTTCGAATGGGTCCGGCAACGGACTCGAAGCCGCATCGGAGGAGGTGGGTCCGGTCGCCGCGACCGACGACGCCGCGCCCAGGGAGCCCGTGGAGACGGACGCCGAACGGAACGCCCGCTTCGAACGGGACGCCCTCGCCTTCCTGGACCAGATGTACTCCGCCGCGCTGCGCATGACGCGCAACCCCGCGGACGCGGAGGACCTGGTGCAGGAGACGTACGCGAAGGCGTACGCGTCCTTCCACCAGTTCCGCGAGGGCACCAACCTCAAGGCGTGGCTGTACCGCATCCTCACCAACACCTTCATCAACTCGTACCGCAAGAAGCAGCGCGAACCGCAGCGCAGCGCGGCCGAGGAGATCGAGGACTGGCAGCTCGCGCGCGCCGAGTCGCACATGTCGACCGGTCTGCGCTCGGCCGAGTCGCAGGCGCTGGACCGGCTGCCCGACTCGGACGTGAAGGAGGCGCTCCAGGCCATCCCCGAGGAGTTCCGGATCGCGGTCTACCTCGCGGACGTCGAGGGGTTTGCGTACAAGGAGATCGCGGACATCATGGGGACGCCCATCGGCACGGTGATGTCCCGCCTGCACCGCGGCCGCAGGCAGTTGCGCGGCATGCTGGAGGACTACGCCCGCGAGCGCGGGCTGGTCCCGGCGGGCGCGAACGGCGCCGCCGCACCCGAGGAGTCGCACGACCGGAAAGGCTCGGGCTCATGAGTTGCGGAGAGCCGCACGAGACGGACTGCGCTGAGGTCCTGGACCACCTGTACGAGTACCTGGACCGCGAGATGCCCGACGGCGATCTGACGAAGTTCAGGGAGCACTTCGAGGAGTGCTCGCCGTGTCTGGAGAAGTACGGCCTGGAACAGGCCGTGAAGAAGCTGGTCAAGCGGTGCTGCGGCCACGACGAGGTGCCCGGCGACCTGCGCTCGAAGGTGATGGGCCGTATCGAGCTGATCCGTGCCGGGCAGGCCGTGCCGGAGCAGCCCGTGGTGGAGCCCGCGGCGGGCCGGACGGAGCAGTCCGGCACCGCTCCCCTGGGGAGCCCGGGCGAGGCCGGCGGGGAACGGCCCTGACGGCCGCGGGTGCGCGACCCGCACCCGCCTCCCGCACCGCACCCCATTCCGGGTCGCCTCCCGTACGCCCGTTGTCCCGGCCGTGAGTTCCGGCCCGGACGTCCTCGCGCGCGCTGTGCGCCGCGTCACCCCGCACCCGTCCTACATCACCCGAACGTGTTAACCCGCTCGGCTTCCGCCCGGCTGTGACGCGGGCGTTCGAAGGTTCCCCCGCGCCGCCGCGCCGGGCGTGTCCCCGCGCCCCGGACCGCCCGGTACCCCGACGACCGACGGGTAATGAGCGCGCACCCGGGTGGGCATGGTTGGATGCGAACCGGGAACCGCGGCTGGGAGAAGATCGCGGCACGGACACCGCGGCGGGGACCGCGAGAAGACGGCCGCGAGGACGGTCGGGAGCAGCAGGCGGGAGTCAGGCGGGAACATCGTGAGGATCTTCGGCAAGGCAAGGCACCGGCCCTCCGCCGACTGGCGGATGGCCACCGACCGCGCGTTCACGCTCATCGGCGACGGGCGCTACGAGGACGCCGGCACGCTGCTGACCCGTGCCGCCGATCTGGAGCCGTGGCTGTCGGAGTCCTGGTTCAACCTCGCGCTGCTGCACAAGTTCCGGCACGACTGGGAGCAGGCGCGCGCGGCCGGGCTGCGCGCGGTCGCGCTCCTGGACCGGTCGGCCGGGGCGCCCGACTGGTGGAACGTGGGCATCGCGGCCACCGCGCTGCAGGACTGGGCCCTGGCCCGGCGCGCCTGGCAGGCGTACGGCCTGCGGGTGCCGGAGACGGCGGCCGGCGGTGACGACGCCCGTACCGGCCCGCCGGCCGGCATGGAACTGGGCAGCGCCGCGGTGCGCCTGTCGCCGGAGGGCGAGGCCGAAGTGGTGTGGGGGCGGCGGCTGGACCCGGCCCGCATCGAGGTGCAGAACATCCCGCTGCCCTCCTCCGGGCGCCGCTGGGGCGAGGTGGTGCTGCACGACGGCGTGCCGCACGGCGAGCGGACCACGGCCGCGGGCCACGCCTATCCGGTCTTCGACGAGATAGAACTCTGGGCGCCCTCGCCGGTGCCCACCTGGGTGGTGCTGCTGGAGGCGGCGACCGAGGCGGACCGGGACGCGCTGGAGCGGCTGGCGGCGGACGCGGGCTTCGCGGCCGAGGACTGGTCCTCTTCGGTGCGGCTGCTGTGCCGCTCCTGCTCGGAGAGCCGGATGCCCAGCGACGAGGGCGAGGGCGCCCCCCGGCACGATCCGCACGACCACAGCGTGCCCGGGCACCCGGGGCCGCTGGGACACATGACGTCGGGGGAGCTGTGGGTGCCCGAGCGTGAGTGCGGACTGGCGGCCCCGGCCTCCCTGGTGCGGGGGCTGCTGGACGGCTGGGTAGCCGACAGCCCGGACACCCGTGAGTGGCGGGACCTGGAAGAGGTCTGCTGACACCGGACGACCGCGCGCGGAGCCGGGAGGCCGCGCACGGAGCCGGGAGTCTGCCCGTACTCTGTACGGGTCGTGGTGGAGCACCGAGGAAGGCATACGGCGAAGATGGCGGAGCACGAGACCGGGCAGCGGGTGGACGACGAGGGGTTCGTCGTCGACACGGAGGACTGCGAGGAGCGCGAGCGGACCCACCGCGAGCGCGGCACCGCCCGTCCGATCACCGTCGTCGGCAACCCGGTGCTGCACCGGGAGTGCCGGGACGTCACCGAGTTCGACGGCGAACTCGCCAAGCTGGTCGACGACATGTTCGCCAGCCAGCGCGCGGCGGAGGGCGTCGGCCTGGCCGCCAACCAGATCGGCGTCGACCTGAAGGTCTTCGTCTACGACTGCCCGGATGACGAGGGCGTGCGGCACGTCGGCGTCGTCTGCAACCCCGTGCTGGAGGAACTGCCCGCCGAGCGGCGGGTGCTGGACGACTCAGGCGAGGGCTGCCTGTCGGTGCCGGGCGCGTACGCCTCGCTCGCGCGGCCCGACTACGCCGTCGTGCGCGGACAGGACGCCGAGGGCAGGCCGATCACGGTGCGCGGCACCGGGTACTTCGCGCGCTGCCTCCAGCACGAGACGGACCACCTCTACGGCCGCCTCTACATCGACCGCCTCTCCAAGCGCGAACGCAAGGACGTCCTGCGGCAGATGGCCGAGAACACCCCGCGCTACGAGACGGTGCCCAACGACTGAGCGGTGCCGCGGCGTTCGCGCGGCGGCCGTGCGGCGCGGGTTCCCGGGCCCGCGGGCCGGTGGTGAACGGCGTATGACGGTGGGCGGGCCTCCAGTGGCCCGCCCATTGGCATTTCCGGAAGCGTGTTGACGCGGGTAGACCTTCTCCGCCACCCTCAAAGTCCCCACTGTTCCAACACGGAGGCACCATGCTCAGAGGCACCGTCCGTCTCATCCTCAGTGTTGTCATGCTCGCGGCAGCAGCGCTGGTCGGCACGGTCACCACGGCGGGCACGGCCCAGGCCGACACCTGCTACACCTGGAACCGCACCCTCTCCCAGGGCATGTCCGGCTCGGACGTCGCCGAACTCCAGGTGCGCGTCTCCGGCTACCCCGGCTACGGCAACGTGCTCGCCATCGACGGCTCCTACGGCCCGGCCACCGCCGCCGCCGTCAAGCGGTTCCAGGCCGCGTACGGCCTGTCGGCCGACGGTATCGCCGGCCCGCAGACCTTCAGCAAGATCTACGCCCTCCAGGACGCCGACTGCACCCCGGCCCACTTCTCCTACGCCGAGCTCAACCGGTGCAACTCCACCTGGAGCGGCGGCGCGGTGAGCGCGGCCACGGCCAAGCGCAACGCCCTGATCTCCATGTGGAAGCTGGAGGCGATGCGCCACGCCCTGGGTGACGCGCCGATCCGGGTGACCAGCGGCTTCCGCTCCTACTCCTGCAACAGCGCGGTGGGCGGCTCCTCCAACAGCCGCCACCTGTACGGCGACGGCGTCGACCTCGGCGCGGGCTCGCACACCCTGTGCAGGATGGCGCAGCAGGCCCGCTACCACGGCTTCCGGGGCATCCTCGGCCCGGGCTACCCCGGCCACAACGACCACACCCACGTCGACCACCGCTCCAGCCGCTTCTGGTCGGCGCCCAGCTGCGGCATCTGACCGCGCCCGTCCCTTCCGGAACGGCACCCGCCCGAAACCGCGTCGGCCCCCCGGAAAGCCCCGCACGGGGCTTTCCGGGGGGCACACGTCCGTCCGGAGGGGGCTAGAAGTCGTCGTCGAAGGAGACCGACCCCTCGACCGCGACCTGGTAGGCCGAGGCGCGGCGCTCGAAGAAGTTGGTCAGCTCCTGGACGTTCTGCAGCTCCATGAAGGAGAACGGGTTCGACGCGCCGTAGCGGGCGGGAAAGCCCAGCCGGACCAGCCGCTGGTCCGCCACGCACCGCAGGTACTCGCGCATCGACTCGGTGTTCATCCCCGGCAGGCCCTCGCCGCACAGGTCCCGGGCGAACCGCAGCTCGGCCTCGACGGCCTCCTCCAGCATCTCCTCGACCTGCCGCCGCAACTCGTCGTCGAAAAGCTCGGGTTCCTCCTCCCGGACGGTGTCCACCACGTCGAAGGCGAACGACATGTGCATCGACTCGTCGCGGAAGACCCAGTTGGTGCCGGTGGCCAGCCCGTGCAGCAGGCCGCGGGAGCGGAACCAGTAGACGTAGGCGAAGGCGCCGTAGAAGAACAGGCCCTCGATGCACGCCGCGAAGCAGATCAGGTTCAGCAGGAAGCGGCGGCGGTCGGACCGGCTCTCCAGGCGCTCGATCGACTCCACCCCCTCACCCCCTTCGAAGGCGGCCATCCACTTGAAGCAGAACCGCGCCTTCTCCCGGATGGATTCGATGTTCTCCACCGCGGCGAAGGCGGCGGCGCGCTCGTCCGGTTCGGGCAGGTAGGTGTCCAGCAGGGTCAGGTAGAACTGGACGTGCACGGCCTCCTCGAACAGCTGCCGCGACAGGTACAGCCGTGCCTCGGGCGAGTTGATGTGCTTGTACAGCGTCAGCACCAGGTTGTTGGCCACGATCGAGTCGCCGGTGGCGAAGAAGGCGACCAGCCGCCCGATCAGGTGCCGCTCTCCGGGGGAGAGCTTCGCCAGATCGGCCACGTCGGAGTGGAGGTCCACCTCCTCCACCGTCCAGGTGTTCCTGATCGCGTCGCGGTAGCGCTCGTAGAAGGCCGGGTAGCGCATCGGCCGCAGGGTGAGCTCGAAGCCCGGGTCCAGCAGGTTCCGGGAAGCAGGGGTTTCGGGAGCGGTGGCGGTCACTGGCATGCCTCGCAGGACTCGGGGTTCTCCAGGGAGCAGGCGGCGGCATCCGCGGCCGGATCCCTCCGCGCCGCGGAGACGGGTACGGACGTGGGGGAGCCGGGGGCGGAAACGGCCGCGGACGTGCCGCCCGCGGCCCGTGCGATACGGGTCGCGGGGCGCGAGCGCAGGTAGTACGTGGTCTTCAGACCGCGCCTCCAGGCGTAGGCGTACATCGAGCTGAGCCGGCCGATGGTCGGCGACGCCATGAACAGGTTGAGCGACTGGCTCTGGTCCAGGAACGGGGTGCGGTCCGCGGCCATGTCGATCAGGGCGCGCTGCGGGATCTCCCAGGCCGTGCGGTACAGCGCGCGGACCTCCTCCGGGATCCAGGGCAGCTCGGCCACCGAGCCGTTCGACTCGCGCAGCGCCTCGCGGGTGCGCTCGTCCCACAGGCCCAGCCGCTTGAGGTCCGCCACCAGGTAGGAGTTCACCTGGAGGAACTCGCCGCTGAGCGTCTCGCGCTTGAAGAGGTTGGAGACCTGCGGCTCCACGCACTCGTAGACGCCCGCGATCGAGGCGATCGTCGCGGTCGGCGCGATCGCCAGCAGCAGCGAGTTGCGCAGGCCCGTGGCGGCGATCCGCTCCCGCAGCGCGGCCCAGTGCCCGGGCCAGGTGATCTCCGCCTGCGGGTAGTGGTCGACGTGGAGCACGCCGCGGGCGGCGCGGGTCGCAGGCCAGGCCGGGTGCGGGCCGTGGCGCTCGGCGAGGCCCGCGGACGCCTCGTAGGCGGCGAGCATGATCCGCTCGGAGATCCGTGTGGACAGCCGCCGGGCGCCGGGGGAGTCGAAGGGCAGGCGCAGCCGGAAGAAGACGTCCTGCAGACCCATCAGCCCCAGACCCACCGGACGCCAGCGGGAGTTGGAGGCCGAGGCCTGCCCGGTGGGGTAGTAGTTGACGTCCACGACCCGGTCGAGGAAGGCCACGGCGGTACGGACGGTGGCGTCCAGCCGCTCCCAGTCCAGCTCCTCGCCGGGGCGCGGATCCCCGTCGGCGCCGGCGCGCAGATGGGCGGCGAGGTTGACCGAGCCCAGGTTGCACACGGCCGTCTCGCCGTCGTCGGTGACCTCCAGGATCTCGGTGCAGAGGTTGGAGGAGTGGACGACGCTGCCCGGCTCGGCGGTCTGGTTCGCCGTGCGGTTGGCGGTGTCCTTGAAGGTCATCCAGCCGTTGCCGGTCTGGGCGAGGGTGCGCATCATCCGGGCGTAGAGGGCGCGCGCCGCAACCGTCCGCACCGCCAGCCCGGCCGCCTCCGCCCGGCGGTAGGCGGCGTCGAACTCCTCACCCCACAGGTCCGCCAGTTCGGGGACGTCGGACGGGGAGAACAGCGACCAGTCGGTGTCCGCCTCGACCCGGCGCATGAACTCGTCCGGGATCCAGTTGGCGATGTTGAGGTTGTGGGTGCGGCGGGCCTCCTCGCCGGTGTTGTCGCGCAGTTCGAGGAACTCCTCGATGTCGGCGTGCCAGGTCTCCAGGTAGACGCAGGCCGCGCCCTTGCGCCGGCCGCCCTGGTTGACGGCCGCGACCGAGGCGTCCAGGGTCCGCAGGAACGGCACGATGCCGCCGGAGTGGCCGTTGGTGCCGCGGATCAGCGAACCGCGCGAGCGGATCCGCGAGAAGGACAGCCCGATGCCGCCGGCGTGCTTGGACAGGCGCGCGACCTGGTGGTAGCGCTCGTAGAGCGAGTCCAGCTCGTCCCGGGGGGAGTCCAGCAGGTAGCAGGAGGACATCTGGGGGTGCCGGGTGCCGGAGTTGAACAGGGTGGGGGAGGAGGGGAGGTAGGACAGCGTGCTGGTGAGCCGGTACAGCTCGGCGACCTCCTCCAGGGCCCGCTCGGAGGAGTCGGCGGCCAGCCCGCAGGCCACGCGCAGCAGGAAGTACTGCGGGGTCTCGATCACGGCGCGGGCCACCGGGTGGCGCAGCAGGTAGCGGGAGTGGAGCGTGCGCAGCCCGAAGTAGCCGAAGCGGTCGTCGGCGCCGCCGGCGAGGGCTTCCTCGGCCAGCGCGTCGAGCCGCCGCGCGTGCCCGGCGACGAAGCCGGCCGTGCGGTCGGCGATCAGCCCCTGCCGGTGGCCGACCGCCACCGACGTGGAGAAGGACACCGCGCCCTGCCCGGCGGCCTCCTGACGGATCGCCGGAGCGAGCAGCCGCGCCGCGAGCCGCGAGTACTCGGGCTCCTCGGCGATGAGGCCGGCCGCGGCCTCGGTCGCCAGGGAGCGCAACCGGGCCTCGTCAGCACCGGGGTGGCGCCCGCGCAGCGCGGCGGCGGCGACCCGCTCGGGGTCGGTGGCGGGCAGGTCGGCGGCGAGTTCCGCCAGGGTGCGCAGCAGCGCCGCGCCCGGGCG
Organism: Streptomyces sp. ICN903; assembly: GCF_022015835.1. Classification (NCBI taxonomy): domain Bacteria; kingdom Bacillati; phylum Actinomycetota; class Actinomycetes; order Kitasatosporales; family Streptomycetaceae; genus Streptomyces; species Streptomyces sp. ICN903. The sequence continues at coordinate 31,297 of NZ_JAKMAY010000013.1, forward strand.
GTCGTCCTGTGGTGCGCGGGCCGGTGCACAGGCCGGTGCACCGGCCGTGGCGGGCTCCGCTGATGAGATGGTCACTCGGTGCTCTCCCTCGTGGGCCGAAGGCCCCGGAGGGAGGAGGAGCAGGCGCGTACGGGCACACCCGGCCGGAAGAGGGCGCACCGCTCGCGTCCGCCGGCCCAACCCACGAGGCCCGGACGTGTGAATGAACACCGTCGGCAGGTCCTCGGACTCGCGGCGGACGGCCCTGACCGTGCGAACGACACGGGGGCAGCCCGCCGCACACCGTTGCGGGACAGCTCCGGCCTCACACCGGATTCCCCTGCGGCGACAGCGGGATGAGCATACATCTAGTGGTGATCTGGAAAAGCACCCCTAGATGTTGTGTCGGAGGGTTCCTCGGGTGGGGTGTGGAACCACGGCCCGGTGCCCTGTGCTCACGTCAGGTCCAGGGCGAAGGTCAGCAGGGGGACGTCCTCGACGGGACGCCAGTCGCGGTCGGGGGTGCGGACGAACCCCAGTCGCCCGTAGAGGCGGTGGGCGGTGTGCATCATGGGATGGCTGGAGAGCACCAGCCGCTCCAGTCCCAGGGCGCGGGCCCGGTCCACGCACTCGCGCACCAGGGTCTCGCCCACACCCCGGCCGCGCGCCGAGGGGCGTACCGCCAGCATCCGGAACTCCCCCTCGCCGGGGCGTGCGATCTCCGCGTACTCGCCGCCGTGCACCGCGAAGGTGACGGTGCCCAGAACCTCGCCGGTGCCGCTGCCGCCGCCCGTGCCGCCACCGGTGCCGTCCTCCGCGGGGCCCGCGGCCACCAGCAGTTCGGCGTGCTCGGCCCGGCGCCGGGCGTCTCGCAGCACGGCGAGGTACGGGTCCTGGGCGCCGAAGTCCAGCAGGCCGTCCCCGAGGTACACCTCGGCCGTCAACTCCCCGACGGCCTCGAACTCGTGCGGGCGCGCGGCCCTGATGGTGATGTCCATGACGGTCATCATGCGGCGTCCCGGCCGTGGTGGCGCAACGGCTTTCCGCCGGTGGCGCGCGGGGCGCGGAGACAGGGGTGGCGCGCCCCCGGCGCCGCCCCGCGCGCCTCACCGTTCTCCGTCCACCGCGCTCTCTCCCGGCCCCCCGCGTTCCGCGGCCCGCCGCGCCGCCCGGTCGCGCCGCACCAGCAGGTACGCGACGGCCATCAGCGCGGCGGAGAGAGGCACCCAGAGCAGCTGGTACCAGTAGAAGAAGGGGATCCCGGCCAGGGCCGGCTCGCTCCTGGCGTACGAGCCGACCCACAGCATCGCGACGAAAGGCGCGAGCAGGCAGGCGCCGATCGCCACCCGCGCCGGTGTGACGGCCGGGAGGGGGCCGGGGTTCTTCGGCGGTACGGGCATGGCCGCGGCTCCGTCCTTCCGGATCACCGTGGCCGCGGCGGACGGTCCGGGCCGGTGGCCGGCCTCCCGCTCACCGCCCCCGGCCGGGGCGCTGGAGGCGGGCGACGAACTTGTAGCGGTCGCCGCGGTAGACCGAGCGCACCCACTCCACCGGCTCGCCCTCGGTGTCGCGCGAGTGCCGGGAGAGCATCAGCATCGGCAGGCCGACGTCCGTGCCCAGCAGGCCCGCCTCGCGCGGGGTGGCCAGGGAGGTCTCGATGGTCTCCTCCGCCTCGGCGAGGTGCACGTCGTACACCTCGGCCAGGGCCGTGTAGAGGGAGGAGTACTTCACCAGGCTGCGGCGCAGGGCCGGGAAGCGCTTCTGCGACAGGTGCGTGGTCTCGATGGCCATCGGCTCACCGCTGGCCAGCCGCAGCCGCTCGATGCGCAGGACGCGGCCCCCGGAGGGGATGTCCAGCAGTCCGGCGAGCCGGTCGTCGGCGGTGACGTAGCCGATGTCCAGCAGCTGGGAGGTGGGCTCCAGCCCCTGGGCGCGCATGTCCTCGGTGTAGGAGGTGAGCTGGAGCGCCTGGGCGACCTTGGGTTTGGCCACGAAGGTGCCCTTGCCCTGGATGCGCTCCAGCCGTCCCTCGACGACCAGTTCCTGGAGCGCCTGGCGCACGGTGGTGCGGGAGGTGTCGAACTCGCCGGCGAGCGTGCGCTCCGGAGGGACCGGGGTGCCCGGGGGCATCGTCTCGGTCATCTCCAGCAGGTGGCGCTTGAGCCGGTAGTACTTGGGCACGCGCGCGGTGCGTCCGGCGGCGCCGCCTCCGGCGGGGCGGGCGCCGGCAGCGGTGTTCGTGGCCCCGTCGCTCTCCATCGCGCGCCTTCCCGACTCGTGTCGTGACTTCTCCAGTGCCGTCACCGGCTTCCTCCGTACGTAGCGGATCACATCGTGGCACGGCCGCCGTCCCCGGGGGCGTCCCGGCTCAGATGTCGGTCCGGTAACGGATGCGACCGCGAGCTTTATACACCGTTGACAGCGATATAGGTCTAGGCCAAGCTGCGGGCACTGGTCTAAACCACTACAGGCCAGCCCAGCCCCACGGGCCGTACTCGTCGCATGTCGACGCACCCCGGCGCCCGCCACGCACGGTACGGCAGACGCGGCCATCCGGCGGGAGCGGAGATCTCGGACGGCGGGCGGGGGGACTTCTGGCATCCCGAAGGAGAAGCACGTGAAGCACAAGCTCGTAGCGGCGATCGGTGCCGCGGCGATGATGACCGGCCTCGTCGCCTGTGGCGGGGAGGGTGGGGACAACTCCTCCAAGGCCCCCCAGGAGCGCGACGAGACGCTCACCGTCTGGCTGATGAACGACGCCCAGAGCACCTGGCCCGAGCTGGTGAAGGACGTCAACGCCCAGTTCAAGAAGAAGTACCCGAAGGTCAAGGTCAAGGTCCAGTACCAGCAGTGGGGCGACAAGGCCAAGAAGCTCGACACCGCGCTGGGCGGCGACAAGTTCCCCGACGTGGTCGAGCTCGGCAACACCGAGACCATGACCTACATCCTCAACGGGGCCCTCGCCGAGATCGACCCGGAGAAGTACGACAACTCCGACACCTGGATCCAGGGCCTGAAGGACACCTGCTCCTTCGAGGGCAAGCTCTACTGCGTCCCCTACTACGCCGGAGCGCGCGTCGCGATCTTCAACCAGGAGATGTTCGACAAGGGCGCGGGCACCAAGGAACTGCCGCAGACCGAGGACGAGCTGAAGAAGGCGCTGGACGAGGTCGCGGAGGAGTACGGCGACGACAAGGCGTTCTCCCCCCTCTACCTGCCCGGCCGCTACTGGTACGCGGCCATGTCCTACGTCGCCGCGTACGGTGGCCAGATCGCCGAGTACGACGAGGGCAAGGGCGAGTGGAAGGCCACGCTGAGCACCCCCGAGGCGCGCAAGGGCATCGAGCACTTCGTCAACCTGGTCAACGAGTACAACAACGGTGACCGGACCAAGGACGAGCAGGACCACGCCAACGTCATGGCGAACAAGAAGGCCGCCCTGATCTACGGCAACGGCTGGGAGGCCGGCTCCGTCTTCGGGGGCGAGAACGGCAACCCCGAACTGGAGGGCAAGATCGCCACCGCCGGCATGCCCGGCCCGAACGGCAAGGCCCTGCCGTCCTTCATCGGCGGCTCCGACCTCGCGGTGATCCAGAAGTCGGAGGCGAAGGACCTCGCCGAGGAGTGGATCTCGCTGTTCACCAGCGAGAAGTCGATGGAGGTCCTGGCCTCCAAGAACATCCTGCCGAACAACACCAAGCAGCTCGAGCCGCTGAAGGAGAAGCCGGAGACCGCTCCGATCGCCAACGCGGTACCGGACGCCTGGTTCACCCCGATCGCCCCCGGCTGGACCGCGATCGAGAGCCAGAACATCCTGGAGAACATGCTGCTGGACATCCTCAAGGGCACCTCTGTGGCCGACGCCACCGAGAAGGCCGACGAGGAGATCGACAAGCTGATCAACAACGAGGTCTGAGCCGCGGCCGGGGGCCCGCACCCCCCGGCCGTCCCTGCGGCAGGCGGGAGCCGCGATTCACGGCTCTCGCCTGCCGCGCCCCTTCGGTGAAGAGAACGAACGGAAGGCCAGCACCGTGACCGCCGCCGACACCAAAGCCGCCGACCCGCCGGCGGCCCCACCGCAGAAGCCGAGGAAGGCCGCCCCCGGGCCGTCGGGGGGCGGAGTGCGTCCCAGCCGGAAACCCCGCCCCAAGCTGCCGTATCTGCTGATCGCCCCGGCGATCGTGGCCATCGGCGCGGTCTTCGGCTACCCGCTGGTCGAGACCGTGATCATGTCCTTCCAGGACATGCGCCGCGCGCACCTGTGGGGCGGCACCACTCCGCCGTGGGTGGGGTTCGAGCAGTTCACCAACATCCTGGGCGACCCGGAGTTCTGGTGGGTCACCTTCCGTACCGTCCTCTTCATGGTCGTCTGTGTGGTGGCGACCATGGGGCTGGGGCTGCTGACCGCTCTGCTGATGCAGCGGCTGTCCACCTGGGTGCGACTGCTGCTCACCGGCGCCCTGGTGGCCGCCTGGTCGATGCCACTGCTGGTGGCGACCTCGATCTTCCGGTGGCTCTCCGACTCCGACTACGGCGTGATCAACAGCACGCTGAGCAAGATCCCCGGTCTGGACTTCCAGGGCCACAACTGGTTCCTCAACCCCTGGCAGGGGTTCACCGTCATCGGCGCGGTGGTGGTCTGGGGAGCGATCCCGTTCGTGGTGGTCACCCTCTACGCCGCGCTCACCCAGGTGCCCAAGGAGCTGGAGGAGGCCGCGCAGCTCGACGGCGCCGGAGTCATCGGGGTCTTCCGCAACGTCACCTTCCCGGTGATCAAGCCGGTCTTCCAGATGGTGGCCACCCTCTCGGTGATCTGGGACTTCAACGTCTTCGGTCAGATCTTCCTGATGCGCGGCAACAAGCCGGAACCCGAGTACGAGCTGCTGGGCCTGTACTCGTTCAGCAAGGCGTTCGACAGCGCCTCGTTCAGCCAGGGCACCGCCATCGCCCTCATCACCGTGCTGCTGCTCTCCGGCGTCGCCGTGTACTACCTGCGCCAGCTCATGAAGACAGGAGAGGTCGAGTGAGCACCTCCGTAACCTCCACCACGCCCGCCAAGGCACCAGAGGCCACCACCAGCAGCACGGGCGTCTACGAGCTGCGCCCCGACCGCAAGAAGCACCGCCTGGTCTACAACGTGCTGGGGCTGGTGATCTTCGCGGTGATGGCCTTCCCGGTCTACTGGCTTCTGGTCAGCGCCTTTCGGCCGAACCACGAGATCCGCAGCTACGACCAGACGCTGTGGCCCAGCTCGTTCACCGTCGACAACTTCGTCCGGGCCACCGAGGCGCCGAACTTCTGGACCGCGATCCAGAGCAGCCTGATCATCTGCGTCACCTCGGTCGCCGGCGCCATGCTGATCGGGACCATCGCCGCCTTCGCCATCGGGCGTTTCGACTTCTACGGCCGCAAGCCGTTCATGACGATCCTTATCCTGGTGCAGCTGCTGCCGCCGACGGCGATGCTCATTCCCATCTACATCCAGCTCAACAACATAGGCGCGCTCAACGAGTACTGGGGCGTGATCACCGTCTACCTGGTGTCCGTCCTGCCCTTCACCACCTGGATGATCCGCGGCTTCGTGATCAACGTGCCCAAGGAGCTGGAGGAGTCCGCGATGGTGGACGGCTGCACCCGGATGGGCGCGTTCTGGCGGGTCATCTTCCCGCTGGTCGCCCCAGGGCTGGCCGCGGCGTCCATCTTCGCCCTCATCACCGCCTGGAACGAGTACCTGTTCGCGTACATCCTCCTGCAGGACAACGAGAAGTACACGCTCAACGTGTGGCTGATGAACTTCACCACCGACCGCGGCACGGACTACGGCGCGCTGATGGCCGCCTCCGTCCTCATCTCCATCCCCGTCGTGACCTTCTTCATGATCGTCCAGAAGAAGATGGCGGCGGGCCTCACCTCCGGCGCAGTGAAGGGATGACGTCACTCCCATGACGACTCTCACCGGCACCACCGGCAGCACCCTGGTCCGCAACGCACTGGCCGTACTCCAGCCGGGCTTCACCGGCACCACCGCACCCGACTGGCTGCTGCGCCGCCTGGACGAGGGGCTCGCGGCGGTGGGCCTGTTCGGCCGCAACATCACATCCCCCGCGCAGCTGGCCGCGCTCACCGCCCAGCTGCGCGGTGTCCGCCCCGACGTACTGGTGGCCATCGACGAGGAGGGCGGCGACGTCACCCGGCTGGAGGCGCGCACGGGCTCGTCCTTCCCCGGCAACCACGCCCTGGGCACCGTCGACGACACCGCGCTGACCCGAGCCGTCGCCCGCGAACTGGGCCGCAGACTCGCCGAGTGCGGGGTCAACCTCAACTGGGCGCCCTCGGCCGACGTCAACTCCAACCCCGACAACCCGGTCATCGGAGTCCGCTCCTTCGGCTCCACGCCGGATCTGGTGGCCCGGCACACCGCCGCCTGGGTCGAGGGGCTGCAGTCCGCCGGAGTCGCCGCCTGCACCAAGCACTTCCCCGGGCACGGCGACACCTCCGTCGACTCCCACCACGCCCTGCCGCGCATCGACGCGGACCGGGCCACACTCACGGAGCGCGAACTGGTCCCGTTCCGGGCGGCGGTCGCCGCGGGCAGCAAGTGCGTGATGAGCGCGCACATTCTGCTGCCCGCCCTGGACCCGGCCCTTCCGGCGACGCTCAGCCCGGCCGCCCTGACCGGCCTGCTGCGCGCGCCCCTCGGCGAGGGCGGGCTCGGCTTCGAGGGCCTGATCGTCACCGACGGCATGGAGATGCGGGCCATCGCGGCGACCTACGGCATCGAGCGCGGCAGCGTCCTGGCCGTCGCCGCGGGCGCGGACGCCCTCTGCGTCGGCGGCGGGCTGGCCGACGAGGAGACGGTGCTGCGCCTGCGCGACGCCCTGGTGCGGGCCGTGGCCGAGGGGGAACTGTCCGAGGAGCGGCTCGCCGACGCCGCCGACCGGGTCCGGGCCCTGGCCCGCTGGGCGGGCGAGGCGTCCGCCCGCGCCGAGGCAGCGGTGCCCTCCGATCCCGGAGTCGGGCTGGAGGCCGCCCGCCGTGCGCTGAAGGTCGCCGTCCGGCAGGACCACGCCCCCCTGACCGGGCCGCCGTACGTCGCCGCCTTCACCCCCGTGGCCAACATCGCCGTCGGCGACGAGACCCCCTGGGGGCTCGCCGCCGAACTGGCGGAGCTGCTCCCGGGCACCACGACCGGTTCCTGGGGCCGCGAGCGGGCCGAACGGGCGGGGCGGGGCGGACCGGCCGCACAGGTGCTGGAGGAGGCGGCCGGCCGCAGGATCGTCGCGGTGGTACGCGACGTCCACCGGCACCCCTGGATGGCGGACGCCCTGGACGCACTGCTCGCCGCCCGGCCGGACACGGTGGTGGTGGAGATGGGCCTGCCCCAGGCACCGCCCCGCGGGGCGCTCCACATCGCGACCCACGGCGCCGCCCGCGTCTGCGGACGGGCCGCAGCCGAGGTCATCGCCGGCCGGGAGACCGACGGCTGAGTCCGCTCCCCCCACGACGGCCGGGCCCGCGCCTCCCCTGACCCGCGGGCCCGGCCACCGTCGTGTTCGCCTTCCGTACGCACGCCGCGGGCCCGGTGCGGGAGGCGGTGGGGAGGCAGGGGAAAACGG
>NZ_JAKMAY010000130.1:0-3033 GCF_022015835.1 Streptomyces sp. ICN903
GATCGGGACCGGGGGAAGGGGGGTGCTGCTCTGCCATCACATCTCCTACGAGCTCGTTAGAAGGGGGCCACCGGCCTCAGCCGGTGGGGGAATTGCCTCTCTGGTCCGCTCCGACCTCGGCTGTGTACACGGATCTGCACTGTTCACCTCGGCCACGGCACACCCTTTCTGCTAGATACACTGCACATGTATAATCGGCGCATGGCCGTGACCAGGAAGGTCCGCCGGTTCTCCGGCGGCGTGTACGACCTCGGGCTCCACATCGTGTGGTGCCCGAAGTACCGCCGCCCGGTCCTGGAGGGACGGGTCGCGGCACGCCTGGAGGAGTTGATCCGGGCCAAAGCCGACGAACGGGGATGGCGGATCGTGGCGTTCGAGGTCATGTCCGACCACGTCCATTTGTTCGTCCAGCACGATCCGAAGTCCTCGGCCTCGTACGTGGCCAACCAGTTCAAGGGCTTCACCTCCCGTGTACTGCGGGAGGAGTTCCCGCACCTGAGGTCGCGGATGCCCACGCTGTGGTCGTCGTCGTACTTCGCGGCATCGGCCGGAGCCCTCTCGGCGGACACCGTCGAGAAGTACATCGACACCCAGTGGGAACGCCCGCGGAAGAAGAAGGGGGACGGCTCGTGATCCGCGCGTACAAGTTCCTCCTGCGCCCCACCGCCGGCCAGGAGCAGGCCCTGGCCGAGATGCTGGCCGACCACCGCTCCCTGTACAACGGCGCGCTGCAGGAACGCCGCGACGCCTGGCGGCACGCTTCGAAGACCACCGTCCGGTACGGCGACCAGTCCGCGCAGCTCAAGGAGATCCGGGCGTTCGACCCCGAGCGGCAGGGGCGCTGGTCGTTCTCCTCGCAGCAAGCGACCCTGCGCCGTCTGGACCAGGCATTCGCCGCGTTCTTCCGGCGAGTCAGGGCCGGGCAGGTCCCGGGGTATCCGCGCTTCAAGGGCACCGGGCACTTCGACACCGTCACCTTTCCCCGGGACGGTGACGGCTGCCGCTGGAACTCCACCCCGCACGCTGCGCAGACCCGCCTCCGCCTCCAGGGTGTCGGGCATGTGCGCGTCCACCAGCACCGGCCCGTACAGGGACGGGTCAAGACGGTCAGTGTGAAGCGCGAGGGAAGGCGCTGGTACGCCGTCCTGGTCTGCGACCAGGTGCCCGCCCAGGAGCTGCCGCCCACCGGGAGAAGCGTCGGCATCGACCTGGGCGTCACACACTTCCTGACCACCTCCGAGGGCGAGCACGTCGCCAACCCGCGCTTCCTCGCCTCCGTGGCGGAGGAGCTGGCCGCAGCCCAGCGGCACCTCGCGACGTTCCCCCAGCGCACCCGGCAGCGCACCAAGCGCCACCGCGCCGCCGCACGGAAGGTCGCCAGGCTGCACGCCAAGATCCGCAGGCAGCGCGCCGACTTCCATCACAAGACCGCCCGCGCACTCGTCACCGACCACGACACGATCGCGCACGAGCGGCTGAACACCGCCGGGATGACCAGAAGCCCGGCACCCCGGCCCGACTCGGAGGGCGACGGCGCGTTCCTGGCGAACGGCGCCGCCGCCAAGGCCGGGCTGAACAAGAGCATCCTCGACGCGGGGTGGGCGCGGTTCCTGGGAATCCTGGCGAACAAGGCTGAGAGCGCCGGTCGCCGCGTGATCCCGGTGGACCCCCGCAACACCTCGGTCACGTGCCCGCCCAGCCTCGGCGGCTGCGGGCACGTGGACAGGAACAACCGCGTCACCCAGGCGGCGTTCCGGTGCACGGCGTGCGGGCTCACCAGCAACGCGGACCACGTCGGCGCGGTGAACGTCCTCGACAGGGCCGGGCTGGTCCTCTGCGCGGCGGCCTAGCCACCGACGCAGGAAGCCCGCGCGGTCACGCGCGGGTGGAGTCACTGGAGCAGAAGACCGTGACAACCGCCCCGTCGGCCGCGACCGCGCCCCGGCCATCGCGGGGCGACGGGCGTCTTGACGGCCCCGCCCGGCGAAAATACCTTCCGCCATGTGAACAACTCTGTGAAGGAAAGTTTCTCCGGTCCGGTCCGCGACACCGCGCCGGGCCGCCGCCCCGGTCCCCCGGAGCCCGCCGCCCTCGCGGCCAAGGTGCGCACCATGGCCCCCTCCATGACCCGCTCCATGCAGCGCGTCGCCGAGGCCGTCGCCGGCGACCCCGCCGGATGCGCGCGGCTCACCGTCACCGGTCTCGCCGAGCGCACCGGCACCAGCGAGGCCACCGTCGTACGGACCTCGCGCCTGCTGGGCTACCCCGGCTACCGCGATCTGCGCCTGGCGCTGGCCGGGCTCGCCGCGCAGCAGGCATCCGGCGCCTCCCCGTCGGTGACCGCCGACATCGCCGTGGACGATCCCATCGAGGACGTCATAGCCAAGCTCGCCCACGACGAGCGGCAGACCCTCGCCGACACCGCCGCCGGTCTGGACCCCGGCCAGGTCGAGGCGGCCGTGCACGCCATGGCCTCCGCCCGCCGGATAGACCTCTACGGCGCCGGCGCCTCCGCCCTGGTCGCCCAGGACCTGGCGCAGAAGCTGCTGCGGATCGGCCTGGTCGCCCACGCCCACGCCGATCCGCATCTGGCCGTCACCGGCGCCGTGCAGCTGCGCGCCGGGGACGTCGCCCTGGCGGTGACCCACTCCGGCCGTACGGTGGACGTGATCGAACCGCTGCGCGTCGCCTTCGACCACGGCGCCACCACCGTGGCCGTCACCGGCCGCCCGGACGGGGAGATCGCGCAGTACGCCGACCACGTGCTGACCACCTCCACGGCGCGCGAGAGCGAGCTGCGCCCGGCGGCCATGTCCAGCCGGACCAGCCAGCTGCTGGTCGTGGACTGCCTGTTCATCGGCGTGGCACAGCGCACCTACGAGACCGCCGCCCCCGCGCTGGCGGCCTCCTACGAGGCGCTGGCCCACCGCCACTCGCCCCGGCAGCGCTGACCCCCGCGCCCGCGACCGCACTCGCCCCTCGCCCGTCCGAGCAGCACCCGAGCAGCACCCGAGCAGCACCGCCCAACCCCCC
>NZ_JAKMAY010000130.1:3048-15220 GCF_022015835.1 Streptomyces sp. ICN903
GCACCGCCCAACCCCCCACACCCCTGCCCGGGCGCCGGCCCCGGTGGCCGGCCCCGGCATCCGGAAGAAACGGAAAGAGCCGCACCGTCATGACCTCCTCCCCGACCGCCGCCGGCCGCGAACCCGGCGATCCCGGCGACCCCCTCGACTCCCGCGATCCGGACGGCGCGTACGACCGGCTGCGCGCCGAGCTGGATACGCTCACGACCGAGGCGTTCCGCAGCGACCTGTCCGAGATCGACCGACTTCCCACCCTGGAGATCGCCAGGGTCATGAACGGGGAGGACGCCACCGTCCCCACCGCCGTCGCCTCCCAGCTCCCGCGCATCGCCGCCGCCATCGACGCCACCGCCGAGCGGATGGCGCGCGGCGGCCGGCTGGTCTACGCGGGGGCGGGGACGGCCGGGCGGCTGGGCGTGCTGGACGCCAGCGAGTGCCCGCCCACCTTCGACACCGATCCCTCCCAGGTCGTCGGGGTGATCGCGGGCGGCCCGGACGCGCTGGTCAGCGCGGCCGAGGGAGCCGAGGACCGCCCCGACCTCGCCGCGGCCGACCTCGACGGGCTGGGGCTGGGCCCCGACGACGTGGTGGTCGGCGTCTCCGCCTCCGGGCGCACCCCGTACACCGTCGGCGCGGTCGAGCACGCGCGGCGGCTGGGGGCGCTGACGGTCGGGCTGTCCTGCAACTCCGGCTCGCCGCTGGCTGCGGCGGCCGACCACGGCATCGAGGTCGTCGTGGGCCCGGAGCTGATCACCGGCTCCTCCCGGCTCAAGGCGGGCACGGCCCAGAAGCTGGTCCTCAACATGATCTCGACCATCACCATGATCCGGCTGGGCAAGACGTACGGGAACCTGATGGTCGACGTACGCGCCTCGAACGAGAAGCTGCGGGCCCGCTCGCGCCGTATCGTCTCGCTGGCCACGGGGGCGAGCGAGGAGCGGATCGAGTCCGCGCTGGCGGCCACCGGCGGCGAGGTGAAGAACGCCATCCTCACCATCCTGGGCGAGGTGGACGGTCCCACGGCCGAGCGGCTGCTGAGGGAGTCGGGCGGCCGGCTGCGCGCGGCCCTGGAGGCGGCGCGCGGCTGACGGCCCGCGCACCCCGGCGGCGGGACGCGGCGGGACGCGTACGGCGGGCACGCGCGTGCGAAAGCCCCCGGCGCGCACCGGAAGGGGATGGTGCGCGCCGGGGGCCGCGGGCGCGGGTGGTGTCCGCGCCCGGACCGGGCGGCCGGCTCAGCCGTTCCGCGCCCCCGCCCGTGCGGACTCGTCCTGCCCGCCGCGTGCGGCCGGCGCCGCCTCCCAGCACTCCACACCGGTCAGGCCGGGCAGGCGGTCGCGGGTGAAGACGGGGTCCAGGCCCGCGCGGCGCTGGGCAAGGTAGTCCTCCATCAGCCGGAAGGCGATCACCGACAGCGGCAGGATCGCCAGCAGGTTGACCAGGGCCATGGCGCCCATGGTGACGTCGGCGAGGCTCCACACCACGCTCAGCGAGCCCAGCGCGCCCAGGAACGCGGCGGCCAGGACGAGCCCCCGGTAGCCGAACATGACCGAGCGGCTGCGGGTGATGAACTCGATGTTGGACTCACCGTAGTAGTAGTTGCCGATCATCGAGCTGAAGGCGAGCAGGAAGACCACCAGCGTCAGCAGGTGGCCGGCCCAGCCGCCCAGGGTCTCCTGCAGCGCGGACTGCGTGAGGTCGGCGCCCTGGCGCCCGGAGAGCTCCGGGTTGGCGGAGAGGATGACGAAGGCGGTCATCGTGCAGACCACCAGGGTGTCGAAGAAGACGCCCAGGGTCTGTACCAGGCCCTGCTTGACCGGGTGGGAGGTCTCGGCCGCGGCGGCGGCGTTCGGGGCGGAGCCCAGGCCGGCCTCGTTGGAGAACATGCCGCGGCGCACGCCCTGCTGGATCGCCGCGCCGATGCCGCCTCCGGCGACCTCGCGCAGGCCGAAGGCGCCGCCGACGATGTCGGCGAGGACGCGCGGCACCTCGGAGAAGTTGAGCACCACCACGGCCAGACCCACCAGCAGGTAGATCACGGCCATCACGGGGACGAGCACCTTGGTGACCGAGGCGATCCTGCGCACCCCGCCGAAGACGGCCAGTCCGAGCAGCACGGCGAGGGCCGCGCCGACGACCGGGGCGACCCAGCCGGAGCCGCCGTCGCCGTCCGCGCCCAGCGATCCGGCGGTGACCGAGGCGATCGTGTTGGACTGCACGGCCGTGAACACCAGGCCGAAGGTCAGGGTGATGATCACGGCGAAGAGCACGCCGATCCAGCGCCGGCCCAGGCCGCGCTGCATGTAGTACGCGGGGCCGCCGCGGTAGGCTCCCTCGCCGCCCTTGCCGCGGTCGCGCACCTTGTAGAGCTGGGCGAGGGTGGACTCCACGAACGCGGAGGCGCCGCCGACCAGGGCCATCATCCACATCCAGAAGACCGCGCCCGGCCCTCCGACGGTGATGGCCGCCGCGACGCCGGCGATGTTGCCGGTGCCGATGCGGGCGGCGGCGGAGATGGTGAAGGCGCCGAACGGGGAGATCGGCTTCTTCCCGTCGGCCCCGGCGCGGGGCCGCTCCGCGACCGTCCTGACGATCTCCGGCAGGAGCCGGATCTGCATCGCCTTGGAGCGGACGGTGAAGTACAGGCCCGCCACGGCCACCAGGGGGATCAGCAGATAGGTCCAGAAGTGGTCGTTGATCTCGACGATCACTGTTTCGAGCGTGCTCATCGCGTAGGTGCCGTCCAGGAGTCGTGTGGGGTGGGTTCGGCTCTGGAAACAGAGTGAAGGCGCCGCGGGAGGGATCGCCCGTACGCGGCCCACGGGAGGCTATCCGGTGCGCCGCCTCCTGGGGCAGGCCGCGACGCGGTGCCAAATCTCACATCCTGGACATACGGGAGGGCGGCACCCCTCGCGGGGTGCCGCCCTCGTCACCGTGCGCACGGTACGCGCCCGGTGGGAACCACCGATCCGCGGGGCGGATCAGAAGTCCATGCCACCGCCCATGCCGGCAGCGGCGGCGGCGTCGGCGCCGGCCGCGGCCTTCTCCGGCTTGTCGGCGATGACGGCCTCGGTGGTGAGGAAGAGCGCCGCGATGGAGGCGGCGTTCTGCAGCGCGGAGCGGGTGACCTTGGCCGGGTCGATGATGCCCTCGGCGATCATGTCCACGTACTCACCGGAGGCGGCGTTCAGGCCGTGGCCCGGGGTCAGGTTGCGCACCTTCTCCACGATGACGCCGCCCTCGAGGCCGGCGTTGACCGCGATCTGCTTCAGCGGGGCCTCCAGCGCGGCCTTGACCGCGGCGGCACCGGTGGCCTCGTCTCCGTCGAGCTCCAGCTTCTCGAAGACCGCGGAGGCCTGCAGCAGGGCCACGCCACCGCCGGCGACGATGCCCTCCTCGACGGCCGCCTTGGCGTTGCGCACCGCGTCCTCGATGCGGTGCTTGCGCTCCTTGAGCTCCACCTCGGTGGCGGCACCGGCCTTGATGACGGCCACGCCGCCGGCCAGCTTCGCCAGACGCTCCTGGAGCTTCTCGCGGTCGTAGTCGGAGTCGGAGTTCTCGATCTCGGCGCGGATCTGGTTCACGCGGCCGTTGACCTGCTCGCTGTCACCGGCACCGTCGACGATGGTGGTCTCGTCCTTGGTGATGACGACCTTGCGGGCGCGGCCCAGCAGCTCCAGACCGGCGTTCTCCAGCTTGAGGCCGACCTCCTCGGAGATGACCTGGCCACCGGTGAGGATGGCGATGTCGCCGAGCATGGCCTTGCGGCGGTCGCCGAAGCCCGGGGCCTTGACGGCGACGGACTTGAAGGTGCCGCGGATCTTGTTGACCACCAGGGTGGAGAGGGCCTCGCCCTCGACGTCCTCGGCGATGATCAGCAGCGGCTTGCCGGCCTGCATGACCTTCTCCAGCAGCGGGAGCAGGTCCTTGACGGCACTGATCTTGGAGTTGGCGATCAGGATGTAGGGGTCCTCCAGGACCGCCTCCATCCGCTCCATGTCGGTGGCGAAGTAGGCGGAGATGTAGCCCTTGTCGAAGCGCATGCCCTCGGTGAGCTCGAGCTCCAGGCCGAAGGTCTGCGACTCCTCGACGGTGATGACGCCTTCCTTGCCGACCTTGTCCATGGCCTCGGCGATCAGCTCGCCGATCTGGGTGTCGGCGGCGGAGATGGAGGCGGTCGAGGCGATCTGCTCCTTGGTCTCCACCTCCTTGGCCTGCTCCAGCAGGGCGGCGGAGACGGCCTCGGTGGCCTTCTCGATGCCGCGCTTGAGGGCCATCGGGTTGGCGCCGGCGGCGACGTTGCGCAGACCCTCGCGGACCAGCGCCTGGGCCAGGACGGTCGCGGTGGTCGTACCGTCACCGGCGACGTCGTCGGTCTTCTTCGCGACCTCCTTGACCAGCTCGGCGCCGATCTTCTCGTACGGGTCCTCGAGCTCGATCTCCTTGGCGATGGAGACACCATCGTTGGTGATCGTGGGGGCGCCCCACTTCTTCTCAAGGACGACGTTGCGGCCCTTGGGGCCGAGCGTGACCTTGACGGCGTCGGCGAGCTGGTTCATCCCGCGCTCGAGGCCGCGCCGCGCCTCCTCGTCGAACGCGATGGTCTTGGCCATGTGAAGTGGTCCTCCCTGGGGTTCCCCATGCCGAAGGCCAGGGGCGGGTTTGGGATGTCTCCGGACCGCTCTGGCGCCCGCGACGGACGGCCCACCGGCCCGGCGGTTCCTTGCTCCACCGGGCTTGCGGACCTCACCGAACCGGTCCTTGCTTTGTCACTCTCACCTTCAGAGTGCTAACGCCAATGATTAGCACTCGACCCCTCCGAGTGCAAGCGCGCAGGTGTTCCGCGTGCCCGTACCCGGCGGTACGGGCGCTGGGACGGGGAGCACGGAGACGCGGGGCAGGCGGACACGGGGGCGCGGACGGGACCGCGGGCCCGCTCCGGTGCGCGGGCGCGCGGCACACAACAGGAGGGCCCGCACCCCTGCCGGGACGCGGGCCCTCCTGTGCCGTCTACTGCTGGTGTGCGTCGTGGTGCGTGTGTCCGGCGCTTCAGGCCGTCACGCGGACCATGTCCGCCTGCGGGCCCTTCTGGCCCTGCGAGATCTCGAACTCGACCCGCTGCCCTTCCTCAAGGGTGCGGTATCCGTCCATCTGGATCGCGCTGTAGTGGACGAACACGTCCGCCCCACCGTCGACCGCGATGAAGCCGTATCCCTTCTCCGCGTTGAACCACTTGACGGTGCCTTGAGCCATTCCTAACTCCCCTATTGCCGGCCCTTGCGCGAGCCCGCGCTCCGCGGACCCGGGTCAGTCACCACCCCCCGGCGAGAGGGGGCGGCGTGCGCCGGAACGCGTCGACCGCGGCTGAATGTATCTGGGCAGACGCCCTCCGCAACAGGTCTGTCGGACGAGAATTCCGGTCACGCCGGATTGCCGATAAGCACATGAACGGCGGGAAAGCGGGGCAACTCGGGCCGGGCATAGCGGACCGACACGACAATTCACGCGGTAAATCCGGGCGCAAGTTGTCGCGTTCTCATGGGCGCCGAAGTGCGCACTTGGGGGGAGGCATGCTCACTCTACCGCTCCCCAAGGGTCGGAATTACCAATTCCGTTTCCTGTCCGTGGTACACGCCCTCCCCCTGGAGCGCGCATGCGGGCGGCCCCGCGCCCCCTCCGTGCGAGAGGGGGCGCGGGGCCGCCCGCATGCGGTGGCGCGTACGGCGCCGAAGGCCGTCCGGTCAGCAGCCGCCCGCGACGGCCGGGATGATGGAGACGCCCGAGCCGTCCGGCGTCGGCGTCCGCAGGCCGTCGGCGAAGCGGACGTCGTCGTCGTCGACGTAGACGTTCACGAAGCGGCGCAGCTTGCCGGAGTCGTCCAGCACCCGGGCGGAGATGCCCTGGTGGTTCTTCTCCAGGTCCGCGATGACCTCGGCGAGCGTGGCGCCCTCGGCGGGCACCTCGGCCCGGCCGCCGGTGTAGGTGCGCAGGATGGTCGGGATTCGGACGGTGACGCTCATGCCAGGCCAGCCTCTCGGAAGGAGTCCAGGTTCGGACGGATGATCGCGGACGGTCCGGTGGTCGGCGCCACCGCGTCCAGGGTCTTGAGGCCGTCGCCGGTGTTGAGGACGACGGTGGTCAGGGACGGGTCGAGCACACCGGCCTCGATCAGCTTCCTCGTCACGCCGACGGTCACGCCGCCCGCGGTCTCGGCGAAGACGCCCTCGGTGCGGGCCAGCAGCTTGATCGCGTCGACGATCTGCCCGTCGTCCACGTCCTCCACCGCGCCGCCGGTGCGGCGGGCGATGTCCAGCACGTACGGGCCGTCGGCCGGGTTGCCGATGGCCAGCGACTTGGCGATGGTGTCCGGCTTCACCGGCCGCACCACGTCGTGGCCGTCCTTGAAGGCCCGCGCCACCGGTGAGCAGCCCTCGGCCTGGGCGCCGAAGATCTTGTAGGGCCGGTCCTCGACCAGCCCCAGGGCGATCAGCTCGCGCAGCCCCTTGTCGATCTTGGTGAGCTGGGAGCCGGAGGCGATCGGGACGACCAGCTGGTCCGGCAGCCGCCAGCCGAGCTGCTCGCAGATCTCGTACGCCAGGGTCTTGGAGCCCTCCGCGTAGTACGGGCGGAGGTTGACGTTGACGAAGCCCCAGCCTTCCCCGATCGGATCCCCGATCAGCTCCGAGCAGAAGCGGTTCACATCGTCATAGGTGCCCTCGATGCCCACCAGGTCGCCGCCGTAGACCGCGGCCATGACGACCTTGCCCTGCTCCAGGTCGTGCGGGATGAACACGCACGAGCGCAGGCCCGCGCGGGCCGCCGCGGCGCCGACCGCGCCGGCGAGGTTGCCGGTGGAGGAGCACGACAGGGTGGTGAAGCCGAAGGCGCGGGCGGCCTCGACGGCGATGGCCACCACCCGGTCCTTGAAGGAGTGCGTGGGGTTGCCGGAGTCGTCCTTGACGTACAGGCCGCCGGTGACGCCCAGCTCGCGGGCGAGGTTGTCGGCCTTGACCAGCCTGGTGAAGCCCGGGTTCAGATTCGGCTTGTCCGCCACGTCGGCCGGGACCGGCAGCAGCGGGGCGTAGCGCCAGATGCTGTCCGGGCCGGCCTCGATCCGCTTCCGCAGCTCCTCCGGGTCACCCCCGGGCAGGTCGTACGCGATCTCCAGGGGACCGAAACACGCCTCGCAGGCGAAGATCGGCCCGAGCGGGAAGCGCTCACCGCATTCGCGGCAGGAGAGCGCCACGGCGGGACCGAGCGAAAGATCGGTGTCGGTTGCAACAGTCTGCACAGCCATGGTCGGCGAGGCCCTTTCTCCTCATCTTCCCCGCGACGCCTTTCGCCGCAGGCCGGAATTGGCACCTTCCCCACCGTGGCCTCGGACTGTTGTCGACGAGTGCCGGCGGGAGGGTTGCCGGGGCTTCAACGGGCCGTTCCCTCTGCCCCTCTGGATGAGCTCTATGGCACCGGCCAATACCCTGACCGGGGCGTTTGTGCACGACGGGGTCCCCGAGATGCGGAACTCCCGTGCGTCGACCAAGACTGTAACCGAAGCCCTTGACCGCAAGGCCGGCCGTCCGAACCGCGAGACGAGAGGCACACGGGGACGACACCGGCGCCCTCCGGAAGGCGGGCCCGGACGAATGCCCCGGAAACATGCCCGGCACCGGGCATGGACGGCCGGTGGCGGGCAACCACGGTCCGACCACGGCCGGCACTCCCGGCCGACCCGCACCACGACCGACAGCAGGAGACACGCCGAGATCACCCGGGCGACTCCGGTCCCGCAGAATGCCTGGGACCGCCGGGACGGCGGGGGCCACCGGGGCGACCGGGAATGCCGGGACCGCGAGAGCCGTCGAGAACCGGCGAGGACCGGCGAGGACCGTCAAGGACAGGGAGGCACACGTGCTGGATGAGGTCGACCACTGGCTGGAACGACGCTCATGGAGCGCTGCCGAACGCCCGCTGCACCGGCTGCTGGCCGCCAAGCGGGCCGCCGGACCGGCGGGCAGCGTGAGCGTGGTGCTTCCGGCGCTGAACGAGGAGGCGACGGTCGGCGACATAGTCGCCGCCATCCGCCGCGGACTGATGACCGACGACATGCCACTGGTCGACGAACTGGTGGTGGTGGACTCCGGTTCCACCGACCGCACCTCCGAGGTGGCGGCCGCCGCGGGCGCGAAGGTGGTGCACCGCGACGAGGTGCTGCCCCGGCTGCCCACGGTGCCGGGCAAGGGCGAGGTGCTGTGGCGGTCGCTGCTGGCCACCAGCGGCGAGATCGTCTGCTTCGTCGACGCGGACCTGCGGGAGTTCGACACCACGTTCGTGTCGGGCATCGTCGGGCCGCTGCTGACCGACCCGGACCTGGCGATGGTCAAGGCGATGTACGACCGCGCCATCGGCGACAGCCCGGCCGGCGGCGGCCGGGTCACCGAGCTGGTCGCCCGCCCCCTGCTCAACCTGTACTGGCCGCAGCTGGCGGGCTTCGTACAGCCGCTGGGCGGCGAGTACGCGGCACGGCGCTCACTGCTGGAGCGGCTCAGCTTCCCCGTCGGCTACGGCGTCGAACTGGGCCTGCTGGTGGACGCGCTGCACACCGTCGGGCTCGACGCGCTCGCACAGGTGGACGTCGGGGTGCGCAGGCACCGCAACCAGGACGGGCTGGCGCTGGGGCGGATGGCCGCGGCGATACACCGCACCGCCCACGTACGGCAGGCGCGCGGCCCGCTGATACGCCCGGTGCTCACGCAGTTCGAACGGGTGCCCGGGGGCGGTTTCGTCCCGTACACCCACCCGGTGGACACCGAGGAGCGTCCGCCGATGTGCACCGTCCCCGAGTACACCGCCCGCCGTACGGCGGCCTGAGGGCCGCGAGCCCGAGAAGGGGGAACCCCCGGCCCGGCGCGCGCCGGTGAAGTGCGTACCCGGCCCGGCGCGCGCCGTTCCAGCCGCTCCCGCACCGCCCGGTGCGGGAGCTCCCCCGTGCGTGCGCCGCGTACGCGCCTCTGCCCGTGCGCCCCGGCCCGGCCTCCCCGGCTCCGCGGGCCTCCCGCGCCCCGTGTGACGAGAACCGTACGTTTGAGCGGTACGAACAGCGGCTAGGTTCCGCTCATGGTCACTCGGCACCAGGTACTCGTCGCCTCCAACCGCGGTCCCGTCTCCCACACGCTCGGCGAGGGGGGCGAGCTGACCGTCAAACGCGGCGGCGGCGGGCTGGTGTCCGGCCTGTCGGCCGTCAAGGGCGACGCGGTGTGGGTCTGCGCGGCACTGGGCGAGGGCGACCGCGAGGCGGTGCGGCGCACGGGCGGCGAGCTGGACCCGGCGGACACCGGCGGCCAGCAGGTGCGGATGCTCGACATCGCGCCCGACGTCTTCGCGGACGCCTACAACGGCATCGCCAACTCCGTGCTGTGGTTCGTCCACCACATGCTCTACCAGACCCCGCTGGAGCCCGTCTTCGACGCGGACTTCGAGCGGCAGTGGCGCTCCTACGAGGCCTACAACGCGGCGTTCGCCGACGCGCTGGCCCAGGAGGCCGCCGAGGGCGCGGCCGTCCTCGTGCAGGACTACCACCTCACCCTCGTCCCGGCCATGCTGCGCGAGCGGCGGCCCGACCTGCGCATCGGCCACTTCTCCCACACCCCCTGGGCGCCGCCGGACTACTTCCGGATGCTGCCGGACGACCCGGACGGCGGGGTGGCCGCCGAGGTGCTGCGCGGCATCCTGGGCGCCGACCGGGCCGCCTTCCTCACCCAGCGCTGGGCCAACGCCTTCACCGACTGCTGTGTGAAGCTGCTGGGCGCGGAGGTCTCCGTGGCCGACGGCGGCGACGAGATGATCGTCACCCACGAGGGCCGCCGGACGCGCATAGGCGTCCACGGCCTGGGCGCCGACGCCGAGTTCCTGCGCGAGCGCTCCCGGCGGCCGGACGTGGAGGACCGGATCGCGCTGCTGCGCGAGCAGATCGGCCGCGGGCCCGACGGCGAGCCGCGCAGGGCGATCGTGCGCGTGGACCGCACCGAGCTGTCCAAGAACATCGTCCGCGGCCTGCTCGCCTACCGGCGGCTGCTGACCGACCGCCCCGAGTGGCGCGGCCGGGTCGTGCACGTCGCCTTCGCCTACCCCTCCCGGCAGGACCTGGCGGTCTACCGCGAGTACACCGACGAGGTCGCCCGCGTAGCCGACGGGATCAACGCGGAGTTCGGCGAGGGCGACTGGACGCCGGTCGAGCTGCACCTCAAGGACGACTTCGCGCGCTCCCTGGCGGCCTACCGGCTGGCCGACGTCGCCCTGGTCAACCCGATCCGGGACGGCATGAACCTGGTGGCCAAGGAGATCCCGGTGCTCTCCGACGGCGGCTGCGCGCTGGTCCTCTCCCGCGAGGCCGGGGCCTTCGCCGAACTGGCCGAGGACGCCATCACCGTCAACCCCTACGACATCGGCGCCACGGCGGACGCCCTGCACCGGGCGCTGACGATGGACGCGGGCGAGCGCGCCGGGCGCACCAAGCGCCTGGCCGCGGCGGCCACGGCCCTGCCGCCCACGAAGTGGTTCCTGGACCAGCTGAACGCACTGCGCGACTGACCACCGGCCGGCGTCCGGTCCTCCGGGCGTGCCCGGAGGACCGCGGCGGGCCCGGCGAGGCCCGAGGCCGGTGCCCGCGCGGGCACCGGCGGCGGGGCGGCGACCCGGCCGGCGGCGTCCGCGGGAGCGCCACCGGTTCGCGGGAGCGCCGCCGGTTCGCGGGAGCGCCGCCGGTTCGCGGGAACGGGCCGGCGGGTGGCACACCCCGTGGCCCCGGGGGCGTCAGGCCCCCAGCGCGTCCGCCAGCGCCCCCAGCAGGCCCACCACCCCGGCGGGGCCGTCCACGACCAGGTCCGCCCGTTCGGCCAGTGCGGTGACCTCGTCGCTGCCGCTGCACAGCAGCACCCCGGGCACGCCCTCGCCGCGCAGCCGGTCCACCGCGTCGTAGGCGGCCAGATCTCCCAGGTCGTCGCCGCCGTAGAGGACCGAGGCGGCGCCCGTCTCGCGGAGGAACTCCGTCAGGGCCATGCCCTTGTCCATGCCCGGGGGCCGAAGCTCCAGCACCAGGCGGCCGGGCTCCACGGCCAGCCCGTGCCGTCCGGCCAGCTCGGCCAGAGGACCGCGCAGCAGCTCGAAGGCGCCCTGCGGGTTGTCGGCCCGGCGGGTGTGGACGGCCAGCGCACGGCCCTTGTCCTCGGTCCGGACGCCCTGCGGCGCCCCGGCCCCCTCCAGCAGACCGGGCAGTTCGGCGCGTACCGCCTCCACACCCGGGTGGGGTGGCGGGGTGCGGGTCTCGCCCGTGGCCGCGTCCCAGCGCTCCGCGCCGTACGCGCCGAGCACCACCAGACGCTCCAGGCCCGGCGCCCCGGCGAAGCCGCCGTAGCGCGCGGCCGTGGCGGCCGGGCGCCCGGTGACGATGACGACGGCCCGCAGCAGCGGCGCCAGCCTGCTGAGGACGGGCACCGCCTCCGGGTGGGCGCGGGCGCTGTCGGGGTCGGGGACGATCGGGGCGATCGTCCCGTCGAAGTCGAGGGCGACCACGGCCCGCCCGGGGTCGGCCAGCAGCGCGGCCAGCCCGTCGCGTCCGGCGGGGGTGGTCGGTACGGGGAGTTGCTCCGGGAAGGTGTGTGAGGAGTGGCTGCCCATGCCTGGGACCATACCCAGCGGCCGTCCCCCCACCGCCCCTACCGCAGCCCGCGCCGCTCGTCGCGCCGGCGGCGGAGCCGGTTGACCGTGACCGGGTCGCGGGCCAGGGCGCGCGGGTCGTCGAGCAGGGCGTTGAGCACCTGGTAGTAGCGCGTGGGGGACATGCCCAGGCGCTCGCGTATCGCGCGCTCCTTGGCACCGGGGTTCGGCCAGCCGCGGCGCTCGACGGCGAGCACGGCCTCGTCCTCCTCGGACAGGCCGCCGGTGCCGTTGCCGCCGCTCGGCTGCTCGCTGCCGGTGCTCACCCCTCCAACCTACTGCCGCGCTCGGACACCGCATCCCGGCGGCCGGACGGCCCTCGCCCCATCGCGTATCGCTTCGACAACGGTGCTTCACTCTCCCGGGCCGGGGCTGCTATCCACGTGCGTGTACCCGCCCGCCGGGATCCACAGCCGACCGCACCCCGTGCCCCGTCCCGCACCACAGCGCACCACGCCCC
>NZ_JAKMAY010000131.1:0-15158 GCF_022015835.1 Streptomyces sp. ICN903
ACCCCCGCCGCCCACAAGGAGCCCGCCCGTGTCTGACCTCACCGCACCCCGCGCCGCCGCGCCCGGGGCCCCGGCCCGCGCCCTGACCCGCGCCCTGACCCACGGCCTGGTCATGGCCGCCCGCTGCACACGGCTGTCCATGCGCAACACCGACGCCCTGCTCACCTCGCTGATACTGCCGGTGATGCTGATGCTGGTGTTCGTCTACTTCTTCGGAGGGGCGATCGACACCGGCACCCGGTACATCACCTACGTCGTCCCCGGAGTGCTGGTGCTGTGCGCCGGCTACGGGGCCGCGGCGACGGCCGTCGGCGTCGCGGGCGACATGGCCGAGGGCGTCATCGACCGCTTCCGGTCCCTGGACGTCGGCGGCGCCTCCGTGCTGGCCGGGCACGTGGCGGCCAGTGCCGCGCGCAACGCCGCCGCGACGGCCGTGGTGCTCGCCGTCGCCTTCGCCATCGGCTTCCGGCCGGAGGCGGCCGCGGCCGGCTGGGCGGCCGCGGCGGGACTCCTGGCGGCCTACGTGCTGGCCCTGTCCTGGCTGTCCGCCGCGGTCGGCCTGCTCGCGAAGTCCCCCGAGGCCGCGAGCGGCTTCACCTTCCTCGTGCTGTTCCTGCCCTACCCGAGCAGCGCCTTCGTCCCCGTGGAGACCATGCCGGGCTGGCTCCACGGCTTCGCCGGGCACCAGCCCGTCACCCCGCTCATCGAGTCGCTGCGGGGGCTGCTGCTGGGACAGCCGGTCGGTGGCGCTCCCTGGCAGGCGCTGGCCTGGTGCGCCGGGATCCTCGCCGTCTCCGTCGCGGCCTCCGGGGCGCTCTTCCGCCGCCGCACGGCGTGAGAACCGGGCGGGCCCGAAAGGCGGGCCCGCCCGGCAACGGGGAGGGGAGGGGGCTCAGAAGTCGCCCCCGCCTCCGAAGCCTCCGCCTCCGAAACCTCCGCCGAAATCGCCTCCGCCCCCGAAGCCTCCGCCGAAGTCCCCGCCGTTCTCGCCGCCGTAGCCCCAGCCGGGCCCGTAGCCGTAGCCCCAGCCGCCCATGCTGCTGCCCAGGACCGTTCCGAAGAGCAGGCCCGGCAGCAGCATCGAGCCGTAGCCGCCGTAGTAGCCGCCCATCCACGGACCGTAGGCCGGGCCCGCGTCCCAGTAGGGCACCCGCTCGCCGGTCGCCGTCGGTACGGTCCGTACCGCCGGGTCCAGGCCGTCGTCGAGCCGGGCGGCGTCGGCCGCGCAGACCGGTACCTCGCGGGGCGAGCCGCCCGGGGGCGCCCACTCCACATCGCGCACGGACGGCCCGTGCCGGGGATCGAAGAAGCACGGCGGCCGCCGCTGGGGCAGCTCCCGCCCCTCCCGCCGGGCGTCCAGCACAGCCAGGGCGAACCGGCCGTCCTCCAGCGCCTCGGACACCGCCCGTACGTCACCGGGACGGCGGGCGGAGTCCGAGGCGTCCTTGGCTCTCTCGTAGGCGTCCAGGGCCCGCCGGTAGTCGTCGAGCATCTCCGGGGTGACACCGGGGGCGGAGGGGGAGAAGTCGAGCCGGTCCAGGGCCTCGCCGTAGGAGGTGATGTCCTCCTGGACCGCCGCCCGCACCTGCTCCAGTTCGGCGCGCTCCTCCTCCTGCCGCCGCTTGCGCGAGCGCCGCGTCAGGAACAGGCCGCCGAGCGCGAGCACCGCCAGTACGGCCAGGAAGCCCACCAGGACGCCGGTGCCGCCGGTGCCGCCGGTGGTGTCCCGGTCGCCGTAACCGCCCGTGCCGCCGTCGGTGCGCGCGGCCGACTGCACGTCGGTGACGAAACCGCCGAGGATCCGGTCCGGTTCGCCGGAGTGCTCCCGCAGGTTGCGCTGGGCCAGCTCACTGGCGGTCGAACCGGCCAGCACGCCGGCGTCCGAGGCCGCGCCGAACTGCGAGCCCAGCGCGACGGCGTACACGCCGGGGCGTCCCACCTCCGAACGCAGCCGGTCGAAGACGGCGTCGCCCCCGTAGGAGGGGTCGTCGGGCAGGACGGCGATGTAGACGGGGACGTCGCCGGCCCGGATCTGTTCGGTGAGGCGGTCGGCCTCGGACGCGGAGAGCTTGTCGGAGGCGGCCGGATCGACGTAGACGGGGTCGTCCCGCAGCGCGGCGGCGACCCCGTCGAGGTCGGTGGCCGCCCGGGCGCCGCCCGCGGGGGTGAGGAGGGCGGTGGCGAGGGCGAGCAGGACGGCCCAGAGCAGAGTCGCCCGCCGCCCCCGGAGTATGTGAGAGATGGGGCGGTTTGTCCTCATGGTGTCCCGCTACCCAGCCGTCGTCCGGTCACCCGGGAACGCCGGGGAAAAGTCCGCGCGGGCGCGCGAGCGGGGCCCGGTGCGCGGGAACATCCCAGAGTGGTTTACGGTTGAACCAGATGCGGGTGCCGGTGGACGCGAACGCGCCTCTTCCCCCGGGCGCCGCCCTCCGGACACCCGCCTCCCAACCGGCCCCGGTCGAGTTCTCCCCCGTCTCGGCCGGGGCCCTCCCTCCTCGGGCGGGCGCCCGGGAACCGGGAGCCGCCGGAGCGCGGCCGTACCATGGAGGACGCCCCGGCCGTCCGGAGCGGGAGTCCCGCCCGGCCCTCCTCCATCCCCGCACGGATCCCAGCTCTGCACGGAGGCCGCGTTGTCCTCGATCTCGATCGGAACCGCCCGCCACTTCCACCCCGCGGGAACCCCCGGGGACGTCTGCCGCGACCACAACCGCGCCGCCCTGGCCACAGTGGTGGCCGCCGAGGCGCGCCGCAGGGGACACGGGCCCGACCTGAGTGACGAGCAGATCGACGAGTGCGCCGAGTCCACCGGGCGCAAGTCCCCCTCGCCCACCTCCCGGAAGGCGATCCGGGCGGCCCTCGGGCCGCCGATCACCCCCGAGGACGCACCGGAGACCGTGGCGGCGGCCGTCTTCGACGCGCTGCCCTCGAACCCGGTACGGGTGATCGGGCGTGACGGCCGGGAGTTCTTCCTGGTGCCACTCCCGGCCACCGCCTGACGGACAGCGCCCGGCGCTCCCTGGTTCCGTCCCTCGGGAGCGGTCCGGGCGGGCCCGGGTCACTCGGGCCGGCGCTGCGCCTCACCCGGCTCTCTCCAGTCCAGGACCTCACGGGTCTCGCGCAGTATTCGCTCGGCCGCCTCGCGCGTCTCGGTGGGTACGTCCCCGAGCTCCTCCAGCAGACCCTCGTAGATCGGCGGGTGCTCGGTCCGGGTCGCGGTGGTCGCCATGGTGCGGATCCTCTCTCTCGTGTCACGGGTGCCGTGAGCGACCCGTGGTGCGGCCGTTCGCCGCGCCCCAGATCGTTTCACGTGCCGGTCGCGCGCCCGCCGCCGCGCCCGCGATCCGGGCACGCCCGCCGCGGCCGCGGACCAGCGGGCGGCTACCCGCGGCGGCGCCGGTCATGCCCCGGACCGGGGAGACCTGCGCCACCCGCCGCGGCGGCGATGAGTTCCCCGCACCGCGTCGGTCTCCACACACGCGCGCCCGTACGGCGCCGCGCGAACCGGCGCACCCGGGAGAGGAAGGAACGCGAGATGACCGAGATGCCCGATCTGGAACCCCCGGCCCGGTGTATGGCCCTGGTGCTGGAGGGGGTCGCGGACGAGCGGCTCCCCGCGCCGACCCCCTGCGAGGGGAGCACCGTCGGCGACCTGATCCACCATGTGCTCGGCCTGAGTGTCGCCTTCCGGGACGCCGCTCGCAAGGACCTGGGGCCTGCCACCCGGACCGACCCCTCCGCCTCCCGGCCCTCGGCCGCGCTGCTGCCCGCCGACTGGCGCGCCGCCGTACCCCGCGCCCTGGACGGACTCGTCGCGGCATGGCGGGAGCCGGCGGCGTGGGAGGGCACCACCCAGGCGGGCGGCGTCACACTGCCGGCCGCGGTGGCCGGGCGTGTCGCCCTGAACGAACTCCTCATCCACGGCTGGGACATCGCCCGCGCCACCGGCCAGGACTACGACTGCGACGAGGCGAGCCTGCGGGTCTCGGTCGACCTGCTGTCGCAGTCGGCGGACGAGGCGGAGAGGGCGGGCGTGTTCGGCCCCGTCGTCGAGGTCCTCGACGGCTCCCCGCTGCTGGACCGCGCCGTCGGCCTCAGCGGCAGGGAACCCTCGTGGAACCCCGGGGCCGCTTCGGGGCGTCTGGGCTAGCATCGAAGACGGCCCACGGGCGGACGGGGGCGCAGGGGAGCGAACCGAGGGAGAGGGGGCGCGGGTGTCGTACGGCAGGCGCTCGGGCCGGATGCGCGCCCCCCGTACGGTGCGGTTGCGCACCACCCTCTGGCCGCTCGCCCTCCTGGTCCCACCGGCGCTGACGGCGCTGCTGATGCTCCTGACGGGCCTCCAGCCCGCCCACGGCGGCGGCCTGGCGGAGGCCGTCACCGCCCTCGCCGCCACCGTCGCCGCGAGCACGGCGCTCGCCGTGGCCGCCCTCCTGGCCGCGTGCCGCGCCCGGCCCGCGCCGCCCGCGCGTGTCCGCACCGCCCTGCGCGACCGGGAGCGCCGCACAGCCTTCCTGCCGCAGCGCGACCCCGACGCCTCGGGCCGCCCGCGGCCCCGGGCGCCCGGCCGTCCCCTCCCGACGGCCGGGTAGGCGCGGGAGAACCCCGGCGGATCCCCTGCCGGAGCCGCGCCCGCACGGCTCGTCACGCCGACATCCGATCAGTCCGGCACGACGAGGCCCCGGGAGGGCTCAGCCATGTCCGTCATCGTCCATCTCCTCGCGCTGCTGGCCGGCGCGCTCGAACCGATCTTCGCCACCTTCGCGACCGCCGCCGCGATCGTGGTGGCCACCGTGGGCGTACGCGCCCTGCTCCACCCCCTGGCCCGGGCCGGGGCACGGGCGGAGAAGGCCCGCGCCCGCCTCGCCCCGCAGACCGCCGAGCTCAGAAAGCGGCACGCCGCCGATCCCGAGCGGCTGCGGCGCGCCCTGCTGGAACTGCACACCCGTGAGGGCGTCTCACCGGCGGCGGGCTGCCTGCCCATGCTGGCGCAGCTGCCGGTCTTCTTCGTGATGTACCGGCTGTTCACGGCGGAGCGGGTGGGCGGCGAACCCAACGGGCTGCTGGAGGACCGGCTGGGAGCGGCCCCGCTGGGCGGCGTCTACGCCGACGCGCTCGCGGACGGCGGGGTCCTCGGCCCGCAGGGGCTGGTGTACCTCGGCCTGTTCGCGGTGATCGCCGCCGTGGCGGCCTGGACGTGCCGGCGGGCGCGCGCGGCGGCGCACCGGATGGAGCTGCCCGGGGCGCCGGGCCTGGCGAGGCTCCTGCCGCTGCTCTCCTTCGGCACCCTGGTGACCGCCGCGTTCGTCCCGCTGGCCGCCGGGATCTACCTGGCCACGACCACGGCGTGGACGGCGGCGGAGCGGGCACTGCTGCACCGCGAACGCGGTACGGTCACGCCGTGCCGGACAGCCCCTCGCGCTGGAGGATGTCCCGCGCCCGGTCGGCGTGCCCGCCGCGCACGATGACGTCGTAGCGGGCGGCTGCCAGGGACCGGGTGGAGGAGAAGTCACGCCTCCCGCCGGTCGCGGCGTGGCCGACGAACCCGAAGACCGCCCCCCACAGCGCACCGATGAGGATGCCGCCGAGGATCAGCCCGAGCCAGGCCCCGCCGGTGGTGAACAGCCCCACCAGCAGACCGATGAAGAGGCCGAACCAGGCGCCGCTGGCGGCCCCCATGGCGGCCGCCCGGCCCTTGGTCATCCGCCCGGTGACATGCTCGACCAGGCGCAGGTCGGAGCCGACGATGTCGATGTGCTCGACGGGGAACCTCTCGTCGGAGAGGCGGTCCACGGCGGTCTGGGCCTCCTCGTAGGAGGAATAGCCGGCCACCGTGTTCCAGGCGTCGCTGACCGGGTTCACGGGGTTCGGTTCGATGCTGGCCATCTCGCACTCTCCTTGTCGGGATGTCCGTTATGGCCCGCCTTCCCCGGCGGCCGCGCCTTCATGGGCGCCGGGGAGGGCGAAAGGCCGCCCGCGGGCGTCAGGCGGTGAGCAGCACGCCCGCGTAGGAGACCCCGGCGACGACCACCCACGAGCAGGCGCCGAGCACGGCCAGCCGCACGCCGGTGCGCGCCAGGGTGGGCAGGTGGACGGCACTGCCCAGACCGACGAGCGCGGCGGCCAGGACGAACTCCCGGACCGCCGCGGCGGCCTCCAGCGCGCCGGCCGGGACGGCCCCGGTGGTGCGCAGGGCCACCGCCGCCAGGAACCCGGCCACGAACAGCGGAACCAGCGCGGGGCGCCTGCCGCCGGGCCCCCCGTCACCGGGTGCCCGGCCGCGCCGGACCGCCGAGACGGCCACCGCCGCGACCAGCGGAGCCAGCAGCAGCACCCGCATCAGCTTCACCAGCACCGCCTCGCCCAGCGCCGCCCCGCCCGCGGTCTGGGCGGCCGCCACCACCTGGCCCACGTCGTGCACCCCGGCGCCGACCCAGCGTCCGAACTGGGCGCTGTCCAGACCGAGGGGATGGTGCAGCAGCGGCAGGACGACGATGGCCAGCGTGCCGCACAGGGTCACCAGGGCGACGGAGGCGGCCGTGTCCCGCTCGTCGCTGCCGCGGGCCTCGCCGACCGCGCCGATCGCGGAGGCCCCGCAGATCGAGTAGCCGGTGGCCACCAGCAGTGGCTGGTCCCCGCGCAGGCCGAGCCGGCGGCCCAGCCACAGGGTGCCGGAGAAGGTCGCGGCCACCACCGTCAGCACCATGCCGACGGTCGCCCAGCCCAGGCCCAGTACGTCGCCCAGGCTCAGTTCCAGACCCAGCAGCACCACACCGGCGCGCATCAGCCGCTTCCCGGCCAGGGAGAGTCCGGGGCGGCCGGAGCCGGAGGCGAACCGGCCCGTCCCCGGGAGGTGGGCGGCGGCGACGCCCAGCACGACCGCCGCGGTCAGCATCGGCACGCCCGGCAGCAGCCGGTGCACGGCCCAGGCCAGTGCCGTGCCGGCCGCGGCGAGGGCGAGACCGGGCAGCGGGCCCGGCGCGTCCCGGTGCGGGGGGTTCGGCCCTGCCGGACGCGCCGCGGGGCGCTCGCCGCCGCCGTGCTCGCCGCCGTAACCGTCGCCGTGCTCGCCGGTGTGCCGCCGCGGACGCTGTCCGAGCAGCGCCATCAGCGGTCGGCGGGGAGGTCGTAGACCCGGCGGACGCTGCTGCCCAGCCGGGAGACGTCGGCTCCGTAGACGTGGATGGACACGGCCTTGTCCGAGCCGCCGTTCCAGACCCGGTGGATGTCGCCGGGGGGCGCGAAACCGCACACCGAGCCCTGCGGGTTCACCACGTCCCCGGTGGCGGTCAGCCGTGCCCGGCCGCCCGGGGAGTCGGCGGGCAGCAGCCGGTAGCGGCGCTCGTGCTCCTCGCCCTGGTGGACTCCGGTGACGCACCAGGAGACGTGGTCGTGCACGGAGGTGCGCTGGCCCGGCAGCCAGACGAGGGCCACGACCGAGAAACTGCCGTCGGCCTCGGCGTGCAGCAGGTGCTGGCGGTAGCGCTCGGGGTCGCCCTCGCACTGCCCGGGGGTGAGCAGTCCGGGGGCGCCCAGGTGGGGCGCCAGCTTCTCTCCGACCAGATGCGCGGTCGGGTCCGGCGGCAGGCCCCGCCCCACGGCCGCGCGGATGTCCGCGACGAGGGCGGCGAGGCGGTCGGTCGCCCGCGGGCCGGCGGCGCGGGCGGCCGGCCGGGTGGCGGTGTGTGTCGTGGAGGAGAGCGAAGCGGCCATGTCCGCAGCGTCGCGCCGATCTCCCATCACGTCCAACGAGGGTTTCTTCGCGGTTCCCAAAATTCCGCTTATGGAAGAGCGCGGGGACGGGCCGGGGCGGGGGAGGGCCGCCCGGCGGCCGGCCTCAGCAGCCGGTGCGGTTCGCGGCCACCGCCCGCAGCTCCTGGAGCACCAGCGCGGTGGCCGGTATCCGCAGATGCTCGCGGAGCACGTACGCCGAGACCTGCCGCCGGGCGGCCGGGTCCAGGGCGCGTCCGGTGACCTTCCGGTGGACCAGGAAGGACAGCACCAGCCCCGGCATCATGGCGATGCCCAGCCCCTCGGCGACCAGGCTCTGCACCACCAGGTTGTCGTCGGTGGTGAAGACGATGTCGGGGGCGAAGCCCAGTTCGGCGCACTCGTGCAGGAAGTTGGTGCGGCAGCGCAGGCACCCGGCGATCCACCGCTCGTCCGCCAGCTCCGCCAGCCGTACCGCCCGCCGCCGCGCCATCGGATGCCCGGTGGGCAGCAGTACGGTGAGCTGGTCCTCCAGCAGCGGTATCTCCACCAGTTCCCCGGGCACCTGCTCGCGCAGCCCGGGATAGGTGAAGGCCAGGGTGATGTCGCACTCACCGCGCACCACGCGGTCCAGCGACTCCGGCGGCTCGCTCTCCTGGAGCTCGACGCGCACCCCGGGGTGGTCGGCGGCCAGCCGCGCCAGCGCCTCCGGCACCAGGGTGGCCCCGGCGCTGGGGAACGCGCACACCCGCACCCGTCCCGCACGCAGCCTGGTCAGCGCCGTCATCTGCCGCTGGGCGGCCTCCATGCTGCCCAGGATCACGCCGGCGTGCCGGGACAGGGCCTCGCCCGCCTCGGTGAGCCGCATCCGGCGGCCGGCCCGCAGGAAGAGCGGAGTGCCCACGGTCCGCTCCAGCGCCTTCATCTGCTGGGTGATCGCGGGCTGTGTGTACCCCAGGGAGCGGGCCGCCGCCGAGTACGAACCGGTGCGGACCACCTCGTGGAAGGTCCTGATGTGCCGCGAATCGAACATGCCGGAACGATAAACGGAATTTAGAGCTGGCGAGGGACCGTTACGAGCCTTCGACGGAGCGCGTACGGCCCGCCGTGCACCGTGAGGACGCCCGTGAGGCCACCCGTGAGGGCGCCGGCTAAGGACGTTCGCCGAGCACCGTCATGGTCCGGCCGATCAGGCCGGGCACGTCCGCGTCCCGCACCCCCTCCATCAGCCAGTCGCCCAGCCGCACGGAGTTCTCCACGACCATGCGCACCCGCGGCATGCGGCGCTCCCGGTAGGCGGCCAGCGTCCTCTCGTCCCAGTCGGCGCCGCCGGTGAGCAGCTCGGCGAGGACGAGGGCGTCCTCCAGGGACATCGCCGCCCCCTGGGCGAGGGTGGGAGGACAGGCGTGGGCCGCGTCCCCGGCCAGCACGACCCGGCCGCGGTGCCACGGACCCTCGACCAGAAGCCGGTGGAACCAGGTGTAGTTGACCGCGCGGTCCTCGGTGATGGAGGCGCGGATCTCCTCCCAGGCGCCGCCGTAGCCCGAGGCCAGGGCACGCATCTCGGCGGCGTACGAGGACGGGGACAGCTCGGCCCGCTCCCGCGCGGGCTCGACCAGATAGGCGTAGAGGGTGTCCTCGCCGGTGGGGCAGTAGCCCGCGATGTAGGCGGGACCGCCGTAGGCCAGGTCGGTGCGCTCCACACTCCGCGGGCGGGGCGCGGTGACACGCCAGATGCCCATCCCGGTGGGCTCGGGCCGGTCCTCGATCCCGGCCATGGCACGGGTGGGGGAGCCCAGCCCGTCGGCGGCCACCACCAGGTCGTAGCGCCCGGCCGTGCCGTCGGTGAGGCGGACGTCCACCCCGTCGCCGTCCTGCTCCAGGGACTCCACCGCGCAGCCGAGCCGGACGCGGACCCCGGCCGCGCGTACGGCGCCGGTCAGGACGCGCTGGAGGTCTGGGCGGCGTATGCCGACAGTGGCGGGGAGTCCGGGACCGCCGGTGCGGATGTCCTCGGCGACGTGCAGCACGGTGCCGTCGGGCGCGATCAGCCCGAGGGTGTCGAAACCGAAGCCCTCCCGGCCGACCTCCTCCCACACGCCCACCTCGCGCAGCACCCGCAGGGCGTTGCCCTGGAGGGTGATGCCGGAGCCCTGGACGCTCCAGTCGGGGGAGACCTCGACCAGATCGACTCCGATGCCTGCGCGGCGCAGCAGGACGGCCAGGGCGTTGCCGCAGATCCCGCCTCCGACGATGAGAACGGTACGGGCCGGGGACATGGGTTCCTTTCGGGAAGGGCGCGCCGGGTGAAGGGCATGCCGGGGGCACGCGCCGGGCGCCGGAGCGCGCCGGCGAGCGGATGAAGGCGGACGGGAGGGGCGGCGGCCTTCGCCGCCGGTCAGCCGGCCGGTTCGCGGACCGGCGCGGACCGGGCCATCAGCAGGTCGATCAGGGCCACCAGCAGATCGCGGCCGGCCTCCGGCCGCCGTACGTCCCCCATCAGCAGCGGGACGCCCGGATCGAGGTCGAGGGCGTCGCGCACCTCCTGCTCGGTGCGGTCGCAGCGGCCGTGGAAGCAGTTGACACCCACCACGAAGGGGATGCCCCGGCTCTCGAAGAAGTCGATGGAGGCGAAGCTGACGTCCAGCCGCCGGGTGTCGACCAGGACGACCGCGCCCAGGGCGCCGTTGACCAGGTCGTTCCACATGAACCAGAAGCGCTCCTGGCCCGGGGTGCCGAAGAGGTAGACCACCAGTTCCGGGTTGACGGTGATCCGGCCGAAGTCGAGCGCCACCGTGGTGGTGTTCTTCTCCGCGAGACCGCCGGTGTCGTCCACCCCGACGCTGGCCTCGGTCAGGTACTCCTCGGTGCGCAGGGGGGCCACCTCGCTGACCGCCCCCACCATCGTGGTCTTGCCCACTCCGAAACCCCCGGCGACGAGGATCTTGACGGCCAGGGGGCCCGTCGTAGCGTCAGAGTCTCTGGAGCCCATCCCTCACCGCCTGAAGAATTTCAACGTCAAGTCCACCACTTCTCTCGGCCGCCAGGGGCGGACGGGTCGTCACCGCGCCGAGCTCCACGAGATCGCCGATCAGGATCTTCGTCACCGACACGGGCAGGTCCAGCTCAGCGGCGATCTCCGCCACCGCGGCCGGCTCGCGGCACTGCTCGACGATGGCCCGGTGCTCCGGCTCCAGCCGCCGCCCGGCGGGCCGGCCCTCCTCGGGCCCGACCGTCGTCACCACCGTGATCAGGGTGAGGTCGTCGCGCCGCGGAGCGGTGCGGCCGCGGGTGATGGTGTACGGCCGGACCAGTGAGTCCTCTTCCCCGCCGTCGGACTCCAGGCTGTCCGTCCAGTGGTTCACCCACGTCCACCCCCGCCGGAGGCCGAGGCGTCGGACCGGGTCTCGGTGCCGAGCTTCTGGCCGACCTGCTGGACGAGGGTGTGCATGGCCACGGCCATCACCTCCGCGTCCACGTCCTGGGAGGCGACGACGGCCAGATGGGTGCCCTTGCCGGCCGCGGTGATGAACAGCCACAGATTGGCCAGCTCCACGATGACCTGCTGCACCGGACCGCCGTCGAACAGTTCGTCGACACCGCGGGCCAGGCTCTGCTGGCCGGTGGCCACGGCCGCCAGCCGCTCGGCGGCGGTGCGCTCGATGGTGCCCGACTGGCTTATCACCAGCCCGTCGTCCGACAGGACGATGGCGTGCCGGGTGCCCGGCACCTGCTCGACCAGACCGTCCAGCAGCCAGTCCAGGTCTTGGTTGGTGGCGGTGGTTCGCTGTGTCATGTTCGGTCTTCCGTCTTGGGTCGGCTCTGACCCGGCGTGCTGCCGCCGGTCGTGGAGGGGGCGTCGGGGTCGGCGGTCCGCTGCCTGGCGATGCGGGACTGCCGCTGGAAGGCGCCGATGGCCGCGCCGGAACGGGCGGGCTCCGGGCGCAGGGTGAGCGTGTCCTCGTCCGGGGCGGGAGCCTTCCGGACGGCCGGCTTGCGCAGCTCGGGGGCGAGGCTGGCCTGGCGGACCCGTTTGGGCAGCGGCTTGTCCGCCGTGTCGGCGGGGTGCTCCGCGGCCTCCTCCGCGCCCCTGCCCGCGTCCTTCTCCGCGTCACCGGCCGCGCCGGTGCCGTCGTGCCGGGCCTCCTCGGCGTCCTTGGTCCCCCCGGCGGTCCCGGCGCCCCGGGCGGTCCCGGTCCCCTCGGCGGACGGCGGGTCCGCCGGGGCGGGGACGACCGCGGACATCGCCCGGCCGCGGGACCGCACGGGCAGCGGCGCGGGTGGTCCGTCGTCGGACGGCACGTTCTCCCGGCCGCCTGCGCTCCCGCTCCCGGCGGCCGCCTCCCGGCGCGCGGGGGTCCTTCGGGGAGCGTCGTCGGCGGGCCTGTCCGCGACGAGTTCCTCGGGGACGTGGACGATCACCCGGGTGCCGCCGAACACCGACGGCCGGAACTCGACCCCCAGGCCCAGGCCGGAGGCGAGCCGCGCGACCACGTACAGGCCCAGCCGGACGTCATCGGCACGGGAGAGCATGTCGGCGCGGGGCGGGTCGGCGATGAGCCGGTTGACCCGCTCGTACTCGTCCGGCTCCATGCCCAGGCCGCGGTCCTCGATCTCCACGACCAGGCCCCGCCCGACCATGCCGGCCCGCACCTCCACCGGGGTGGGCGGCTTGGAGAACGCGGCGGCGTTCTCCATCAACTCGGCCAGCACGTGCACCACCGGTCCCACGGCGCGGCCGGTCAGCCAGGGCCGGCCCTCGACCTCGACCTGGATGCGGCGGTAGTCCTGCACCTCGCCCAGCGCGGCGCGCAGCACGTCCAGCACCTTCACCGGCTTGCGCCAGCGCCGCTGCGGCTGGCCGCCGCCGAGGATGACTAGGTTCTCCTCGTAGCGGCGCAGACGGGCCGTCAGATGGTCGAGGTCGAACAGGCCCTCCAGCACCTCCGGGTCCTCGTGGCGGCGCTCCATCTCGTCGAGCTTCTTCATCTGGAGGCCGATGAGCAGCTGGGTGCGGCGGGCGATGCGCTGGAGCAGGCGCTCGAAGCCGCGGTGCTGCTCGACCTCCCGTACGGCGGTCTCGACGGCGCTGCGGCCCGCGAGGTTGAGCGCCTGGCCCAGCCGGCCCAGCTCGTCGTTCTCATGACCGACCCGGGGCACCTCGGCCTCGGTGTCGACCGTCTCGCCGCGGCGCAGCCGCTCGACGACCTCCGGCAGCTTCCTCTCCAGCTCCAGGGCGTCCTGACGCAGAGAGGTGATACGCCGTCGCAGGCCGCCCGCGATCCGCAGGCTGAGCGTGACGATCAGGAGGACCGCCGCCAGGCTGATGGCGGCGACGACCGTCATACGGCGCTCCAGGGCCGCCACCGCCTCGTCACCGACCTGGTTGATGTCGATGGTCCGGTTCATGATCAGCTTCTGGAACTGCGGGGTGAGCGCGTCCACCGACCTGCGCCACTCGGCCTCGGAGTCGGGCAGGGGCACACCGGACTCCCCGTTGTGGGAGTGCGCCCCCAGCAGCACCCGCTCCGTCTCGGCCTTGCCCAGCCAGTGGCTGTTGGTGGTCATCTGGCGGTAGAGCAGGAGGTCCTCGTGTGGCAGGTGGGGCGCGATCCGGCTCTCCAGCAGGAACTGCTGGGCGCCGATCCACTCGGTCAGGCTGGAGTGCTCACTGTTGGTGAGCCGGCCGGAGTCCCAGCCGCGGGCGAGCAGGGCGTCCTCGCGGGAGAGCATCTCCTTGGCCCAGAACAGGTCGATCAGGACCCTGGCGCGGGCCGTCACCTCGCTGTTCTCCGAACGGCTCAGGGTCTCGAACAGGCGCAGGTCGACGGCGATCAGCTCGGTGAAGTAGCGGAAGACGTCGGCCTGGCTCGCCACCCCGTTGTCCACGCTCTGGCGGATGCGGTCGATGCGGAGCATGTCCGAGCGGGTCAGCTCGACGATCTCCCGCAGGTCCTCGGGCGCGTTGGAGGCGTCGATGCCGGACAGCGAGCGGAAGGCGCGCAGGGCCTCGTCCGTCCGGGCACGCTGCTCGCGCAGGGCGGTGCGGGTCGGACCGTCGGGCCCGGCCAGCATCTCGGCGCTCAGGCGCCGCTCCTCCTGGAGGTTGAAGTAGACGGCGTTGGCCGGGGTGCCGGCGCGGGCGGCGAGGGTCTTCTCGTCTTTCTGGACCTCCCACTCCCGCGCCCACTGGCCGGTGCTCACACCCCACAGGGCGATCATGGCGAGGCTGGGCACGACGGCCAGGGCGAGCAGGGCCGCCCGGATCGACTTCGGGCGCAGTGAACTCAGACGGAACGTTTTGCTCGTCGGCCGACCCTGCCGTCTCGGCACACGGGTGCGCAGTGCCATCTCTCCCCAGCAGTGGTTCACGGTGACGGGTCGCCGCTGGTGAGAGCGGCGAAGGACGGAGCGATGTTAGTCATACGCAGTGTCAAAAGAAAACAGCTGAGGGCGTACCCCGCATCACCTGACAGCGTGTCCGGCCGGGCTCCCGTCCCCGCCTCGCCGCGGCCCCCGTACGGCGGCGTCGGCCAAATGGTTGAAAACTGGACGAAGGCGCGGGAGCGGTGGCGGGCGGCCGGCTCCGGGCGGCGGGACCACCGCGACCGTCCACGCCCCCGGGCATGGACGGTCGCGGGGTTTCCCGCCGCGAACCGGGGTGGCCGCACGCCGACGGTGTACGGCCACCCCGAATCGCGCGCCGGCGGGGATCAGCGGCCGCGCAGCCGCTCCGTCTCGCGCCGCTCCCGCTTGGTCGGGCGGCCGGCGCCGCGGTCGCGCCGGGCCACCGGGGCGGCGTACTCGCGCGGGGGCGGGGGCGGGCTGTTGTCGACGAAGCAATCCGCCGCGACCGCGGCGCCGACCCGCTTGCGCACCAGGCGCGTGACGACGACGATCCGGTCGCGGCCCAGGTGGCGCAGCCGCACCTCGTCGCCGGGGCGCACCGGATGGGAGGGCTTCACCCGGTCGCCGTTGATGCGGACGTGGCCTCCCCGGCAGGCGGCGGCGGCCGTCGAACGTGTCTTGGTGAGCCGGACGGACCAGATCCAGCTGTCGATCCGCACGCTCCCCTCGTCTGCAGCCATGCCCCCGACTCTAGAGGAGTGCGCCGCCCGGCGGGGGCCGGACCGGCCCCTTCGCCCTTCGCCTCCGCAATGACGGCCCCCGTGGGGGCGTGCGGGCCGTGCGGGCGCCGCGGAAAACCCCGGTGGGAGGTCTTGACGGGCGGCGCTGACGGGAGGAAGGTCTGGCAGCGAGCATGGGAGCGCTCCCATCAAGTGGTGGGCCGTACCGCGGGGGAGCGCTCCGTCGGATCGTCCACGTCAGGAGCCGGGAACGTGCAGAGACGCAGAAGAGGCACCGTCGCAGCCGCAGCGGCGGCCGCCGCACTGGCGCTGGTCGCCGGGGCCGGGGCGGCCGGGGCCGCCGACCGGGCCGAAGGGGAGACG